>CAIXMC010000141.1 GCA_903920405.1 uncultured beta proteobacterium | reverse complement strand
GATGCAATGCTAGGCGCAAATCGCGCGGTGTGGCCATGCCACATAAGCGATTTGTAACGACGCAGTGCGCCCAAATCTGACGAGCCAAATGGGGAACTTATTACTGACCACATCCTCAGAGTCACTGAATGCCAACGAGCATTTGGGAAGACGATGGCGGTTGATTCCACCAGCCCGGATACCGGCCAACATGGTGGTTGCACGACAGTTGTCTGTCGTAAAGCCGTGATGCTCATGCACCGTCGGGGAAGACGGAGAAGGCTTTTCGATGTTTCTTTTCCTCTTATGAAATCTTGTGTATCCCTAATGTGCACTACAGCACTTGTGCGCCTGTGTGCGTCTGCCTTGGCTGCTGCTTTGACTGCTGCGTTGGTTACTTTTTCGGCGCTGGGTGAGACACCCACCTTGAGTGAAGTGCGTGTATCAGCCAGGCGTTTTGTGGATTCTGCAGCCACCTTGCCATTTGGTGTGAGCGTGATGACCCGTTCAGACATTGCGCGCTCAGGTGTCACGACGGTGAATGAAGCACTCATCAAATTGTTAGGTGTCCCCGGACATCTGGATTTATATGGTGGTGGTGATTACGACCTTGATTTGCGCGGCTTTGGTAGCATAGCCAGCAGCAACCAAGTGGTCATTGTCGATGGTATCAAGCTCAATGAGGCCGATTTGGGCGGCACACGACTGGCAGGTATCGCCATTGACTCGGTTGAAAAAATTGAAGTGTTGCGCGGCAGTGGTTCTGTGTTGTATGGCGAAGGAGCTACAGGGGGCGTGATTGTGATGACCACGAAGGCGGGGCGGGGTTCAGAGCGTCGCAATCAAGCTGATATTTACACCGCTGTGGGCAGTTATGGTTTGCGTGAAGTTCGTGCCAGTGGCACGTTGGCATCTGGCGGTTTTTCAATGGATCTCGCCAGCAACAAGCGCGAGGCAGACAACCATCGTGACAATTTCAAGTCAGATGTCAACGGCAGGTCTGTTCATCTGCAGTGGAGCAACGACTGGTTGCGCATGGGAGTGAGCGATGTGCAAGATGACATGGACACCCAGTTGCCGGGCGCACTCACGGCAGCGCAGTACTTGGCCAACCCCTCGCAAACAACTTCGCCCCTGACGGACAAGGCAGTGATTGACAATGCACGCCAAACCGTGTTGGTGCAAGCTGAACTGGGACCATGGCAATTAGGTCTGGACATGGGGCAGCGCACCAAGTCACTGGACAGCTTGATGGGTGAGTATCCATACCATTACGACGTGGATGCCAGCACTCTGGCGCTGCGTACCCGCCACGAATCAAATTGGGGAAATGTTCGCAATATATTGTCAATGGGGCACGACAGGACAAAATGGAAGCGCACAGTGCCAGGCGTGTATGGGTCGGTCGTTGAACAAAACAGCCAGGCTTTGTATGCGCAAAACGATGTGACTTTTGCCTCGGGCAGCCGGATTTTTGCGGGCTACCGGTCAGAAAACATTGAACAGTTGGATCACGACACGGAGTTTAGTGCCTGGGAGCTAGGGCTAACACAGCCACTGTCAGAGCAATTTTTGATGTTTGGGCGTGTGGGCAACAGTTTTCGAATGGCCAATGTGGATGAACTGGGCTACACCCTGTCTGGTGCTGCATTACAGCCACAAACATCCAGCGATACTGAAGTGGGAGGCCGATGGATAGACACGCACAACCCCGTTGAACTTCGCTATTACCGCAGCAGTGTGACCAATGAACTCGGTTATGACCCCACGGTCTCCAACCCCACGTCATGGAACCCAGCCAACCAAGGTGCCAACGTTAATTTTGACCCCATCTTGCGTCAAGGCATTGAACTGGAAGCGCGGCACATCTTGAGTAAAACATGGGCGCTGCAAACCACACTCGGCCTGCGTGAGGCCATCTTTACCCAAGGTGTACACAACGGCCTGAGTGTCCCCCTTGTTGCACATAAGACACTGAGCCTGCGTGCCGACTGGCACCCTGTGGCAGCATACTCAACGAATGTCGGTGTGGTGATGGTATCTAATCAATATGTTGATTTTAATAATATTTGTACCGTTCCTGGCTATGCTGTCGTCGATGCACGCCATGCCTACCAGTTGCACAATGTAGAAATGTCGTTGGGCGTGAACAACCTCTTGGGTACTTCTTACTACACCCGCGCTTTTGTTTGCACAGGGGGTATCACCAACGGCATTTATCCAGAGACCGGGCGTGCCTTCACGGCTTCACTACGCATCAAATTTTGACATTTCGTACCCAGACGCGCCAGACCTCGCCTGGTTCATCCATGTTCCATAGGTCGGACTTCGGTCCGACTTTCAAGCAGGTCGGGACTGGATTTTGAGAAATAGGTTAAAACGTTTCCCAGTCAGAGTCGGCTGTTGCTGTATTTGATACAACTTGAGTTTGAGTCACTTTGGGTGGAGCGAGTTTGACAGGTAGAGATGTCTTGACCGCTGCGGGGCGAACGGGCAGTGGTCTGGGCAGTGGTTTGTGTCCACGCGCAGCAGCACCTTGCGCAATGCCTGGGGAACGGTGGTTATTGCCCTTGAACTTGTTGGGTTGTAGCAAGTGGGCGCGTACAGGTGAAATACCCATAGGAGTACGCGAGCCGTAGGTGTCATCAGAACCCAGCTTGAACACCGACATCGTCTGCACCAGCTCTTGTGCCTGCGTTTTGAGGCTGCTGGCTGCTGCAGCCATCTCTTCCACAAGCGCTGCATTTTGTTGGGTGACATGATCCATTTGCGCCACAGCTTCACCGACTTGGCTAACACCCCTGCTTTGTTCTGTACTGGCGGATGCAATTTCACCCATGATGTCGGTCACGCGTTTGATGGATGTCACGACCTCATCCATGGTGGTACCGGCTTGATCCACCAGCAATGTGCCTCGTTCCACTTGCAAAACGCTGGCATTAATCAGGGTTTTGATTTCTTTGGCGGCTTCGGCACTACGCCCTGCCAAAGAGCGAACCTCAGAGGCCACGACTGCAAAACCCCGTCCCTGCTCACCAGCGCGCGCCGCTTCAACGGCGGCGTTCAGGGCCAAAATATTGGTTTGAAAGGCGATTCCGTCAATGACACTGATGATGTCGTTGATTTTTCGCGATGCATCGTTGATGCCGCGCATGGTATCGACCACTTGTGCTACAACCTGACCGCCTTGAGCGGCTACCGTGCTGGCGCTCATGGCTAACTGATTGGCTTGACCAGCGTTATCGGCATTGTGTGTGACGGTAGAACTGAGCTTCTCCATGCTACTCGCAGTTTCCTTAAGTGCACTGGCCTGATTCTCGGTACGACTTGACAGGTCTTGATTGCCTTGGGCAATTTCTGCACTGGCAGTGGCTACGCTTTCAGAGCTTTGACGCACATGGGTCACTACTTGGACCCATTTGATGCGCAAGGATTCCAAACTCACCAGAATGCGACCTAGCTCATCGCCTGCGCCTGGATCAATCGGCTTTGACATTTCGCCCATTGCCATTTGTTGGATGGCTGCTTCAGCCCGATCAATAGGTTGGCAGACCGCACGCGCTGTCAACCAAGCCACGATCAGCAAGCCAAACAAGCACACCAGCCCACTGCCTGCGCCCAATAAAAGCCAATATCTGCTCTGAGTTTTGGCATCAAGGTAAGCAACCCTGGCCGCGGCCTGCGTGATAGGAATGAGCGCCTGCAAAGATTTAATGACACCCTTGTGTAACACAGGCCAGTCTTCTTCAAGCACTTTCGTGATGGCAACTTTATCGTCAGCGCTATAAGCCTTGTCCAAAGTGGACAAAGTTGAATCCACAATAGACCAGTTGGCCTTTAACCCCTGAAGTTCTAAATCTGTGCCACGATCACCCACACCGGCATTCAACTGGAATTCATTCCACAAATTGGAAATCTCGGTCTGCATGTCATGCAAGTGGTTGAGAGAGCCTCTGAGTGGCAATTGATCAAGCAGCACGCCCGCAGCTCGAAAACGGACTTCTCGCAGGGCAGTATCGAGGCGCTGCATGCGGATCAGAGCCTCGGTATGCTCGTTAAAGATCTCCGTCAGCGCTGATTCGCTGACGCGATTGGACATGATGTTCATGCCCAATAACATCGCTATCCCTAAAACAGCAAACGCCGATAGCAACAATAAACGGATTTTGATAGTCAAATGCTGCACCATGGCGGTCACTCCGTATCAAGATTCAAGGGCAATTATTGTGTGGGCAAACCTGCTCTGATCCAGTCAGGCAGACCGTGACGGAACCAGTTGACCCGGGTGTAACCTGCCTTCAATGCCAGGACTGAGGCTTTGTAACTTTTCCAGCAGTCCGCCCCGTTACAGAAGAACACCACAGGAACAGCTTTGTCAGATGGCAATTTGCTTAAGTCAAAGGAATCAAGTTTTTCATCGAAGTTCACATCTTTGGCACTTTTTTCCTTGTACCAAACACCTTTGGCACCCTTGATGGTTTTTTCGGAAAATTCAACGGTGACACGGGTGTCGATGATGGCAGCCCCCGCATCTTGCAACTTTTTGACTTCCTGAGCACTGACGACGGTAGCACCCTTGAGAATGGCAGGCGTTTCAACTGCAAAAACAGGTGCAGCCAAACTGATGCTCAATGCCATGATGGAGAGGACTTTGATTAAATTGCGTTTATTCATGTGAAGCTCCTGGGGAAAAAATTGGCAAATCAAAAAAAATGGCGACCCCTACGTGAAGTCGCCTAAATGAGTATATCCCACACCTTGTTGTCATCAAGGTGACACAATGTTCTGTTAGGAAATAAATTTAATAAAAATCATAGCAGACAATGCATGATGGACGGGCGTTAGAGCCTTATTTGTTATCAAAAATCGATCACATCACACGGGCAATACAGGCGCAAACATAGTCAATGTTTTTGCTGTTGAGCGCTGCCACGCAGATACGTCCGGTATCGGTGCCGTACACGCCAAACTCGCCGCGCAAACGTACCATCTGGTCTTTGGTCAAGCCTGAGTAGCTGAACATGCCAATTTGTCGAGTGATAAAACCCATGTCCTGATGAATCGCGGCAGACTTGAGACCCTCTACCAGTTTTTGACGCATGAGCTTGATGCGAACGCGCATGTCGCCGAGTTCTTTTTCCCACAGGGTACGCAGTTCGGGGTTATTCAATACGCCGGCCACAATTGATGCACCGTAGGTGGGTGGGTTGCTGTAGTTGGTGCGAATGACGACTTTGAGTTGGCTCAACACCCTGCCGGCCTCTTCCGAGCTGGCGCACACCACGCTCAAGGCACCCACACGTTCACCATACAAGCTAAAACTTTTGGAAAACGAGGTGGATACAAAAAAGTCAAGTCCTGCCGCGACAAACTTGCCAATGACCGCACCATCTTCCAGAATGCCGTGACCAAAACCCTGGTAAGCCATGTCCAAAAATGGCATCAGATTTTTTGCCTTGACCACTGCAATCACTTCGTCCCACTGCGCAGGTGTGATGTCGTAGCCGGTGGGGTTGTGGCAACAGGCGTGCAACACGATGATGGTGCCTGCATCGGCTGCGTTCAGGTCAGTGAGCATGTCGGCAAAATTCAGATCACGTACGTGTGCATCGTAATAGCGATAGTTTTCAACCGTAAACCCTGCATTGGTGAAGAGCGCACGGTGGTTTTCCCAACTGGGGTCTGAGAGCAATACTTTAGCAGTGGGGTTGATCCGTTTGAGAAAATCAGCGCCCACCTTCAGGCCGCCTGTGCCGCCAAGTGCTTGTACGGTGGCGATACGGCCTGCTTTGACGGGTTCGCTGTCAGCGCCAAACACCAGGCTTTTGACTGCAACATCGTAAGCAGCCATGCCGTCAATGGGCAAATAGCCATGCGCAGCAGGCTTGTCCGTCATCCATTTTTTGGCTGCCTGCACGCACTGGAGCAGTGGCAATTTGCCAGTGTCATCAAAATACACGCCCACGCCAAGATTGACTTTGGCAGGGTTGGTGTCGGCGTTGAACTGTTCATTCAAACCCAGGATGGGGTCACGGGGGGCCATTTCGACAGCAGAAAAGAGAGACATAAAGAAGTCCTAGAAGTCCTGAAAGAGAAAGATAGAAAAGGCCAAGGACAGGGTCAACTTATGATTGACCCTATCCAAAGCGGCAAAATGCCGATGGCGGCCTATCTTACTGAATTCTGAAACATCGAAACGTCTGACAACGCCTGGTGATCAGGTATTTGCGTACTCATCATCTGCAACTCAAGATGAAGCCATTGCAGCACCAGTAAAGGCAAATTTTGCAGTGCATCTGGGGTGACTGGTCCGCCATCGGCCAGACGGGCGGCCAAATGAAGCACTGCTGCCAGTTTTGAAAAGGTATTGCCCGTGAGCGGCTGGGAACAATAACGCAGCCCACTCACCAACGAATCTGGAAAATCCCACTGCTGGGCTAAAGCAGCCGTCACCTCGCCTTCGTCAAAGCCTATCAAACTGCGCTCGCGCAGCCAACGTTCCATAGGCGCAACAGGTTTGGCTTCGATGTGGGGCAGACACGCAGGGCGTGCCTGTCCCAGGGTAATTTCACCAAGTCGAAGCATCATGCCGCACAGCCAAGCCTCTTGGTCATCCACATCACACAAGTCAGCAATCCACTGGGCGTAACCGGCGCACAACATGCAGTAGCGCCAAAATTCCATGCGATCCATTCCTATAGGCAAGACGCAAACGCGAACCATGCAAGCAGACAGCGCTCTGGCGCGTACCATCGAAAGTCCCACAACACTCACGGCTCGTTCCAGCGTATCGATGGAGCCTGACAAACCAAACATGGCACTGTTGGCCATGCGAAGCAAGGTAGCTGTCAGTGTGGGGTCTTTTTTGATGATGCGGCAAACGGTGTAGGTATCCACATCGTCGTTGTTGAACGTGCGAATCAGAGCTTGACCCGCCTCGGGCATCACAGGCCAGGTGACTGATTGGGATTGAATAAAACTTGATACGTCAACGAACATGGTGCGAATGGGGAGGTTCATGGCAGTTTTGAATCCAAAATTTTATTTGGAAAAGTGCAGTAGTTTGCTACTGAACACGTTGCGCAGTGCGGGCTGCGTGCCTGACAAACATGTCGTCCATGCAAAACCAGCCAGTGGTGCGCATGGCCCAGATATTCTTGGGGAATGCGCTCTTGCAACTGTTTTTCAACGGCCAGCGGTGTTTTGCCAGAGGCCAGCCCTGTGCGGTTGCTGATGCGAAAAATATGCGTATCGACTGCAATGACAGGCTCGCCAAATGCCACATTGAGCACCACATTGGCTGTTTTGCGACCCACGCCAGGCAGGGATTCAAGCGCTTGGCGGGTGTGTGGTACCTGGCCATCGTGTTGCTCTAGCAGTATCTGGCAGGTTTGCAGCAGGTGGCGCGATTTGGTCTGGTACAAACCAATGCTTTTGATAGAGATCTGTAGTCCTTCCAGGCCAAGTGCGAGCATGGTTTGCGGTGTGTTGGCGACAAGAAACAGCTTTTGGGTGGCTTTGTTCACGCTCACATCGGTGGCTTTTGCAGACAGTAACACGGCGGTGAGCAGCTCAAAGTTGTTAGAAAATTCAAGCTCAGAGCGAGGTTTTGGGTTTGCCAAAGCCAAGACGGCAAAAAATGATTTGATGTCAGCAGGTTTCATAAATTAGGGAGGAGTCACGCGACAATGGTCTGATCTTTCATATCACTTTGCACATCACCCTACCCTTTCATCTTCCCCAAGTCTAAACCATGCAATTTGCCAATCGCCTTCAACATGTAGAAACTTCTGCCATCCGTGAACTTTTCAAACTGCTCGGTCAGCCTGGCATCATCAGCTTTGCGGGTGGTTTTCCTGACCCCACACTGTTTGATGCTTCAGGCATTGCGCAGGCCAGTCAGGCTGTGCTGGCCAACCATCCCCATCAAGTTTTGCAATATGGTGCTACCGAAGGCTATCCACTGCTGCGCGAAGGCATAGAGCGCTACATGAGGCATAAAAGTTGTCAAGTGTCGGCACATGAGTTGATTGTGACCACAGGAAGCCAGCAAGCGATTGATTTAATAGGTAAAACCATGATCTCGCAGGGGGATTGTGTCTTTGTGGAATCCCCCACTTTTTTGGCCGCCATTCAGTGCTTTCGGCTGTATGGCGCACGTGTGATTGGCGCACCTATTGATGAACAAGGTGTGGATGTCGATCAGCTTGAAGCCTTGATGGCACAGCATCGACCCAAGTTGGTCTATTTGATTCCCACCTTTGGCAACCCCAGTGGGGCCACATTAAGCCGCGAGAGGCGTCTGCGCATTTTGGAAATAGCCGTCCGTACCCAAACCCTGGTGGTTGAAGACGACCCTTACAGCGAGCTGTACTTCCATCAGGCTCCCCCCGACAGCTTGCTGGCTTTGAGTGAGGGTGTACAGGGTAGCCGCCAGTGGTTAGCCTATTGCGGAAGTTTCAGCAAAATCCTTAGCCCTGGCCTGCGTGTGGGGTGGTTGATTGCGCCACCTGAACTGCTCGCTAAAGCTGTCATGTGCAAACAGTTTAGCGATGCCCATACCAGTAATCTGACGCAAGCCATTTGCGCGCATTACCTCACATTGAACCGTCTGGATATCGCCTTGAACGTGATGCGCACCACTTATGCTGAGCGTGCGCAAGCGATGGCGCAATGTTTGAAACATTATCTGGGCGATGCGATTGACTTTCATGTGCCGCAAGGTGGGCTGTTTTTTTGGGTCAAATTAACAGGTGCAGCCCATCAACCCACAAACGCTGCCGATGTTGCCCGACAAGCTCTTGACAAGGGTGTCGCCTTTGTGCCTGGCGCGCCGTTCTTTGCGCATGACTCTGACTTGTCCACTTTTCGTTTGAGTTTTGCCACGGTAGATGTGGCCACCATTGAAAAAGGAGTTGAAAGATTGAAACAGGCGATAGGGTAAAAAAATATAAGAAATCGCCCTCTAATGCTTATGGGATAAGCGTTGGTAGCTATCAAAAAGTGAGTGAATTGGTAACGAATGGGTCTGCTCTGAAAGCGCTAAACGGACTCAGTCACCACCCTCACAGGTGCAAAACCGCCACCCGGAGTGCGGAAATTGGTCGTCTGTCCAGAGTACAGACGAGCAGCCAACAATTGCACCTGACCTGCGTAGGTATAAGCCCGAATGTCAAATTTCAAATCAGTACGCACACCATTGATTTCAATGCTTCGCAGCGCGGGTGTCACCAAGGTTTGCGCTACAAAATCGCCTTTCAAAATATCGCCCCACACCCGGCGCGTGAGCTTGTCACCCCGATACGCTGCACGTGCCCCATAGCCAGCCACGGGTTTGAAAAAAAGTTGGCGGCGCTGCGCCCACAGTTCATCGGCATTTTCAAGAGTGACGATTTGGGTCATGGGCACACTCCTTTGCAGCAGATTGCGGTCATCCACAGACACACCCCAAGACTGTAGCCATTCGTCTTGACTCAAAGCGATCAGGTTGCGTTTATCGGCCAATAAGGCATGAGCGTGTGGATGCGGTGTGACCACCACGGCACCGGCTTCATAGGCTTGCCGCAGCGCGACAGCGTCGTGTTCTTCAAGATAAAAGTCGGTCAGACGGTTATAGACCATCTCCACTTGCCTATTGCCATAAAGCAGTTGGCCGTCTTGCCATTGCAGTTCGTGGGGGGCTGCAATGTGGGCATCAACACCCTGTTGGGTAAAAAACTGGCGAAAAAGCTGAAATTCCGGTGCAAGGTACTGGGTATCAGGCTCACTATCGACAATCAACACATTGCCCCAAGGCGCATCACCGCGTTGGAGATGCCATTCGGCTGTGAACATGTCAATCAACGATTGATAGAAAAACTCACCGCTGAATTCCACGCTCAGGTTCAGGGGATGGCTGCAAGCATTTTGTGCAGATGCCAGTGCGGCATTGAGCATAAGGCCACCTGCATTGGTATTGATTTCAATGAGTTGTGCTCCATTTTTGCTGATGTGAAAGTCATACCCCATACATGCACCCCGTGGCCCCCAGGCATGCCGGGCAATAGGGGTGGCGTGCGATAAGGCCATGGCCTGGTAGCAGGGCAGGGCGGCAATACGCTCAATCGCGGCTACCACATCAATGATTTGGCGCTCTGTCTGTTCAGAGACAAACACCATACTTCCTGAAAACAAATGGGGTCTGGTGTTCATGATGTTGTCCAACAGACCTTGGAGGCAGGGGGCGCTTTCCAGGTTTTTTCGCAGGCGCTGCTGGTCTAACGTGTTGCAGACGCAATGACGGTTGAGTGCATCGGCAGTTTGCGCAGGTGTTGTCTTTGTGAAGGGGAGGGGAGTAGTCATGAAAATGCCAATTCAATCCAGGTGAGGATCAGAGGGTGAAGGGGGTTAGGATATGGTCAACAATAAGTTCCGCATTTGGCCGTCAGAGTTAACGACGCAGTGCGCCCAAATCTGACGAGCCAAATGCGGAACTTATTATTGACCATATCCTAAGTATCCATGTTAGCTGCTCCACATCACTTGATGATGTATAGGCAACAATGAAAAGATGGTGTTCCATTTGATCAAGGCACAATCCAACATGGCAGAATGACGCAGTTGCATTCCGTCCATTTTCCAATCGTCTTGTTTAATTTTTACAGTTAGCTTATGAAAATTCTCGCCCATTCCCTCGTTATTCTGGCTTTTGCAAACTTGGCATATTCTGCCGTCATGGCTGAGACGCTCGACGTATCAGGTTCCACCACCGTGCAAGAGCGTATTTTTTAAAAGTGCGGCATCCAACCTCAAATCCGCTACAGGAACGGATATTAAGTTCCTGCCGGTGGGATCGGGTAAAGGGTTGATGGCGCTGGCTGAAGGCAAGGTTTCCGTCAGCGCTACCCAGGGTGAATTTGTTCTGAAGGCAAGTTGTTGAATCCGAAGCGGGTCTAATTCCCCGCCCCTTGGGGCGTACGCAAACCACAGTGTC
>CAIXMC010000140.1 GCA_903920405.1 uncultured beta proteobacterium | reverse complement strand
GAGCGGTCGATGTATCCCCAGCAGTGGCCAGATTTGGCTTCATGGTCACCGTATAGATAGAAAAAAACCGTATGAAATCAATAGAATGGGGCTATCTCGCAGCTTTCAAAGAAGCAACATTTTTCCAAACCTTAGTGTTTTTGAAAACTTGCGCTGTGCTGTGCTGTGGAGTTTGGGCTACCGATACACTTTGTTCAAATTTTTGGCTCACTTAAATGATGCCAATGACCGCGCTACAGAACTGATGCATCTGGTAAAACTCGATCACAAACGCCATGTACAGGCTTTGAATCTGACCCATGCAGCACAGCGTGTGCTTGAATTGGGCATGACCCTCGCCTGTGATGCCCGTGTGATTTTGCTAGACGAACCCACGTCAGGCATGAGCCGGTCTGAAACTGAGCACATGATCAGCCTGATCCGCCGTGCCACCCAAGGTAAAACGCTTGTGACGATAGAGCACGACATGGGTGTTGTTTTTGACCTGGCTGACAAAATCGCCGTGCTGGTGCAAGGTGAACTGCTGGCTTTTGACACTCCTGATGCCCTACGCGCAGATGCAAGCGTGCGTGAAGCCTATTTGGGCGGGTGCGATTTAAAGTGATGTGGAGCAGCCAACTTGGCCGCATACAAAGAGACGAGTTTGGCGAATATGTTCGCCCATTTTTACTATTAAAAAAATAGCTAACTATGCAAGCAGGACGGGGGCTAGAGGCCAATTTGTTATACCAAAAAACTCACATATGGGAGCGCGGGCATCTTGCCTACTGAAGAAGCGGCTGGAAGCCGCTTCTTCAAGCTACAGAGAATTTCACATCACTTGAGGAATCTTAAGATCATGGCAATGATGCGCTTTCCATGCGACGTGCAATGGTGGCCGCTCGTCCTGCCACATAACTGGAATGGGGCATTTTTTCAAAGTATTTGGGGCGGGGAAGCATCACGGCGAGTCGTGCTGCTTCGAAGCTGCTCAATTGTGCGGCAGGTTTTTGATAGTAGTGCAGGGCGGCAGCTTCTGCGCCAAAAATGCCTTCACCCCATTCCACACTGTTGAGGTAAATTTCCAAAATGCGGGGTTTGTCCAAAATGACTTCCAGCAACAGTGTCAGTACAAATTCCTGGCTTTTGCGCAACAATGTTCGCTCGCCCGATAAAAACAGGTTTTTGGCCAACTGCTGGGTGATGGTGGAGCCGCCTATCACTTTGGGTACTTTGACAGGCTGTGAGGGTGTTATCTTGTTTTTTTGGGCAGACAGGTTGGTTAAAACGCGTGCCTGTGCTTTGGCCGCCAAGGCTTGTGCTTTCATGTTTTTTTGCCAAGCCTTTTCAAGTGCGTTCCAATCGACACCGTCATGGTTGGCAAAACCGTCGTCTTCACTGGCAATGACTGCACGTTTGAGTTTGTCGGAAATTTGCGCGTAAGGTGTCCATTGCTGACGCCAGCGCAAGCTGCCTTTTTCTGTAGCCACACGCCAGGCTTCTGATCGTTCAAAGGCTGTGGATTGAGGGTTAATCACCAACATGGTCGTAATGCGCGCAACAAAAAAAAGCTGCAGCAATATGCCAGCCACAGCCACCCATATCAGCCAACGCAGAAAAGATGTCATCCCACCCACTGGCGTAATTCAGAGAGCACTTGAGCAGCGGGCGGGCGGCACCCGCGCCAGATGAAAAAGGATTCGGCGGCTTGTTCCACCAGCATGCCCAAACCATCACGAGGTCGCGCACCGTGCTGCTGTGCCCAAGCCATAAAACCCTTTACGCTTTGGCCATACATCATGTCGTAAGCCAATGCGCCCGGCTTTAACACCCGCGCATCAACAGGCACATCGTCTCCCTGAAGGCTGGAGCTGGTGGCGTTGATGATGACATCAAAATTGCCCTCCAGCCCTTGCAGGCTATGCGCTGATAGCTTCGTTTTATGTAGCGATGCCAGGGATTGATGTCGCACGACGAGGTCAGTGGCTTTTTGCAAGGTGCGGTTGGCAATGCTGATGTGGGCAGGCTGTGTATCGAGCAAACTGCCCAGAACACCTGCTGCCGCGCCACCTGCGCCGATCAGCAAGATGTGCAGACCTTGAAGAGCCTGACCTGCCCCTTGCTCAATGTCATGGACCAATCCTATGCCATCGGTGTTGTCGGCCAGAATACATTCGCCATCGAAAGTGAGTGTGTTGGATGCTTTTGCCAGCACGGCGCGTTGGCTCAATCGAGTAGCCAGGGATGCTGCCTGAAATTTGAAGGGAACGGTGATGTTGCAGCCGCGCCCGCCTTCCTGGATAAACGCCCTCAGGCCAGCACCAAAACCATCCAGGGGTATTTCACGCTTGTCATATAAAAGCGTCTGGCCGGTCAGTTCGGCAAAACGGGCGTGAATCCAGGGTGAGCGACTGTGCGCTACCGGGTTTCCCATTACGCAATAATGATCTTTATCCATAAAAACCGTGGAGATAACAAGTAATGATTACGGTTGGGTTTTGATATCGAGGGTTTCATCGCGTGTGAATTTGAAGCGTGAAATAACCACAATCTGGTCGGACTGATGGCGCATGGCTTTGTTGAAATGGCCAAAAGGGGCTGCGCTTCGCACAATGACCTGTGCGTAACGATCAAGGGCACGCACACCTGAGCGTTGCTCAATTCGGGTTTCCACCACCTGACCTTTTGAATTGACGGTGATGGACATGATCAGTTCGCCGTACAGTTTTTGGCCGTTTACTTGTGGAAAATTCTCGGTTCCCTTTTTTTCAATGGTGCTTCGCAAATGGTCGTAATACACAGCATAGACCGCTTCGCGCGTGGAAGGGCTGACGTAGTGCTTTTTGGGACGGGCATTTTCCAGTTGGACGCGCCGTTCAATTTCGGCCAGCAATTGCATCAATTGGCGCTCTTTGCGCGTCTGTTGCACAGGCACTGGCGTGGGTGTACTGGGTTGGGGATTCGCTCGCGACAGGGCTGCGATGCTGCCTCTGATTTGCGTCAAGAGTTGCCTTTGTTGCTCCTCCAGGGCTGAAATCTGGTGCTGAAGGGCGTCTTCATTGTCTTGACCGTGGTAGGTCATCATGTCTGACGGTGTTGGGCTGGTGGCGAGACCCTGCAACGCATCACCGCCACCGGCCAGATTGGCCTGGGCAATGGCCTGGGCTTTTTCTGAGTGATCCTGGCTGCGGGCATTGACCAAAATCACTTCCAATGGTGTGTCCTTAAATGCCCGATGAAAGGCTTCGGGGTTCACGAAGCGAACGCTCAGCAATACGGCATGGACAGCCAACGACACACCCAATGCCCACTGTAGTGTGCTCAAAGATCGCAGATTCATGAGGCCGAAAAATCGCCAGTGGGAGGGCTTGCGGGTTCTGTGTCACTGACATCGACGCAAATGGCAATCGGACCGGCAAGTGTGTCGTCTTCCTGCTCGTCGTCTGAGGCACTGGCATCCTCGGTCGCATCAAGCCTTGCCGTCACGGTGCCATACACATTGAGCGACACAAGGTCAATATCGCCCAAGCGAACCATCACACGCGACCAGCGTGGCAGGTTTTGTGCCCCTGCGACCAACATCACCAAAGGCAAATGGTCTGCCCGCACCAAGTTGTCTTTGAACAAGGTGGCTTCAACTTCCACAATGCCCTGCTGCTGCACATATTTCAAAATCCAGAATCGCTCAATAGCATTTTGAAAATCTTTGTAAGACGAGTACGCCGCATCAAAGCTGGAGATGATGGCAAACAAATCAGCATCTTTGGGCTTGAACGGTGCGGCCAGCGCTGCGGTTTTGCCATAGCGGGCGCAGGCAATGATTTGCCACTGGTTCACCAAGTCGGTGTAGCGACGCAATGGCGAGCTGCTCCAGGCATAGCTTTTCACGCCCATACCCGCATGAATCAATGCCTTGGTGCCCATTCGCACCTTCACGCCGGGTGCCATTGAGGTTTGACTGCGGTAAATGGCCGGCACACCCAGTTCAGCCAACCATCCCCCCCAAGTGCTGTTGGCCAAAATCATGGCCTCAGACACAATCAAATTGAGGGGTGTGCTACGCACTCGTTCACCAATATGAACCGTCTCTGTGCCATCGGGTTGGTTATCTTCCCACTCTTTTGCAGCGGCATTGGCATGACCAAGGAGTTGGTAGGTGTACTCAGGTCGGGAAAAGTTTTCGGGTTTGCCACGAATGATCTCGCGTTGGGTCTTCAAATGTTGGGCTAATCGATATAAAAATGAGAGCTGCCTACGCTTATGCAGCAAGGGCTGGGGGTCAATTTCATGGATAAAGTCCGGGCGTTCCAGCCAGTCTTTGGTGACCACAGCATCCAACTGTTCGTGACGTAAATTGGATTCAATGTGAACCCGCTCAAGCTGGGTCTGGGTGGCTGTGATGTCCAGCGTAGCTTCATCCAATGTCAAATACAAAGACACCGCCGGGCAATCCTGACCTTCCATCAACGTGTAGTTTTGTACCACTTCATCGGGGAGCATGGTGATTTTGTGACCTGGCATATAGACGGTGGACAAACGTGTACGGCACAACTGGTCTAACGCACTGCCGGGCAAAATAGCCAAGCCCGGTGCTGCAATGTGAATGCCCATCAAAACTTTGCCCGTACCCAAACCCTGAACCGATAGCGCATCATCAATCTCGGTGGTAGAAGAGTCATCAATCGAAAATGCACGGGCAGCAGACAGCGGCAGTTCATCGGTGATGAAGGGCACATCGTGCGTGGTAAACCCTGTCCCCTTGGGAAAGTTTTCCAGTAAAAAACGCCGCCAGTGAAATTGATAAGGTGAATCAATGGCTCCAGCTTTGATGAGCACATCAAGCGGCCCCAGATGTGTGGCGCGAGAGGCCCCGACCACGGCCTTGTATTCAGGAGCGTTTTTGTCGGGCTTGAACAGGATTTTGTAGAGTTGGTCACGAATGGGTGGCGGGCACTGCCCTTCGCTCAAGGACGTGACCCATTCCTGAATTTGCAGGGTAGTCTGCTTTTTCTTTTCAATGGCTACGATTGCCTGCGCCACAATATCAGCGGCAGCCTTGCGAAAGCGCCCTTTGCCCGCACGACGAAAATAATGCGGCGCGTTATAAAGTGCCAACATCATGGCGGCTTGCTCAAGGGGCGTGGCGTGGGCTGAAAAATACTCCCGCGCCAAATCGGCAAAGCCAAACTCGTCATCGGGTGCAAATTCCCAAGCTATATCAAGCTCAATGCCATGACTGAGTTCTGTGGCCTCTGCCATCCATGAGGCGGGATCAGACAGATCCAATTTCAGCAAAATGTTGACTGCCTTGACTTTGACGCGTTTACCGCTGTCTTGCTCAACCTGCGTTGAAACATCGGACTGGGACAATACCCGACCCGTCAGGATTTTTCCGGATTCTTCAAATAATAAGTGCATAAGGAATTGTCCCACGGTCGAGAGGATGGTGTTTGGCCTGGGTAATTATTAAAGAATAGGTTTCCATTAAAGTCTATTGGAAATTGGCTATGAAAAAAATCACTGTCACCTGTCTGGGTGTTCTTGTTATTCTTTTTTCTGTCGGGGGTTATGCTCAAATCAAGACGGATGCCAGCTTGGGATAAGCTGCACAAACGCTGGCAGGTCCTAATTTTCTTATTCCGCAAACTTATGGCAAGCTGTCAGGCAACAATTTGTTTCACAGCTTCAAGACTTTTACTATTTTGAGTGGGCAATCTGCCAATTTCACGACAGACACGGCTGGCATTGGCGATAATTTGGAACTGTTCAAAAATGATGATGTTTTCGTGGTGGTTACAAAGAGGTCTGAATAGATGAAAACCATTCGTTTGCGTCCTGGCAAAGAGCGTTCACTTTTGCGCCGTCATCCCTGGATTTTTGAATCGGCCATTGCCAGGGGTTCTGCGGATGCGGGTGAGACCGTTCGCGTGGAGTCTGATCAAGGCCTGTTTTTGGCGTGGGCGGCGTTTAGTCCACACTCCAAAATCCGTGCACGCGTGTGGAGTTTTGCTGAAGAACAGCGCATAGATGCTTCGTTTTTCATAGCTGCCATCGCAAGAGCCATAAGGGCTAGAGGCCGATTTGACATACAAAGCAATGCCATGCGATTGATTCATGGCGAGTCTGACGGACTGCCTGGTTTGATCGTGGATCGCTACGGCAACACCTTGGTGGCACAGTTCACGTCAGCAGGTGTGGAACGCTGGAAAAATACGATTTCCGATGCACTGTTGGCTACCACAGGCCTGTCCAAGCTGTATGAACGAAGCGACACCAGCAGCCGTACCCGGGAGGGTTTGACATCGTCCACCGGCTGGTTGCAAGGCCATGGCGATGTAGAACTGGTGCTGGAAGAACACGACTGGAAACTCTCACTTGACATTGCCCACGGCCATAAAACCGGGTTTTACCTGGATCAGCGCGACAGTCGCCAACGTTTTGCCGAGGAGACGCGTCGTTTGGGGTTTGAACGAGTGCTCAATGGCTACTGCTACACCGGCGGATTTACCGTTGCAGCGCTCACAGGTGGCGCTGCGCATGTCTTGTCCATTGACTCCTCGGGCACAGCGCTTGAAAAAGCGGCCGCCAATGTGGCATTGAACGGTTTTGCGGCGCATCGTGCCACTTTTATGGATGCGGATGTGAATGCGTCTTTGCGCAAGTTTCTTGCAGATGGCCAAAGGTTTGATGCCATTGTGCTGGACCCGCCAAAGTTGGCCCCGACTGTGGTGCATGCCGAGCGGGCTGCTCGTGCCTACAAAGACATTAACCGGCTGGCCTTGATGCTGCTCGAACCCGGTGGTGTGCTGTTCACCTACAGTTGTTCTGGTGGCATTAGTGCTGATTTGTTTCATAAAATTGTGGCATCGGCGGGCTGCGATGCAGGGGTGGATGCGTTTATTCTTCAACGCATGGGTGCAGCGCCAGACCACCCTATGACGCTCACGTTTCCCGAGGGAGAATACCTCAAGGGGTTAGTGGTCATGCGTCAATGATCCTGGCCCGAAATGCCTTGGGTATCGTTACACTCGCACTTTTCCAACAGCTTCGTCACAGCTTCGTTCCATGTTTAAATGCCAAAGCCGAGATGCTGACTGTGATGACATTTGACTTTTGACATAACAAACCCTCCACATATCTGTCAGGAGATCCATTGTGAAAAAAACTGCCACCAAAATGACCGACCCAAAGACTGAAGTGCCATCATCATCCACCCTCAAAGTGAGAGTGAGAAAAGCTGCCACCAAATTACCAGAGGCCATTCAGCCAGACAGTGTCTCTGACCATCCTCTTGCAGAGGCACCCGATGCAAAAGCAAGGCGCAAACCCAAATTAGAAACTGTCCCTGCCCCTGTCCCTGTCCCTGTCCCTGTCCCTGTCCCTGTCCCTGTCCCTGTCCCTGAGCCATTGCCTGACGTTGCCCCCAAAAGCGTGACGTTGCCCGATGTGCCTGTTCCTCATGTTCTGGTACGGTCGGCTCGTCCCTCTTCGCGTCTGGTGCAACTGACAGTTCCCTCCATGGCGCAGTCGGTGGCTTCCAATGCTGCCAAGGCCAGTTTTACACGGATGACAGCCCTTGAGCCTATTACCTCACCCATGGCGGGCATGATCAAAAAAGACAACAAACTGGCCCACAACTGGAAGAAAAAGCCGGTGCAGGATTTGACAGACGCTGATGTTTTGGCCATGCCAGACGATGAGTACATGAACGATACCCAGTTGGCTTTTTTCCGTCTCAAACTCGTCAAACTAAAAACTGACATGCTCAGCAACGCCGGTGAGACATCCGAGCATCTGCGTGAAGAAACTGTGATCGTTCCTGACCCCACTGACAGAGCGACCATTGAAGAAGAACACGCACTGGAGTTGCGCACGCGTGATCGTGAGCGCAAGTTGTTGAAAAAAATTGATCAATCCATCGCCAGTGTGGATGCTGGTACTTACGGTTTTTGTGAAGAGACCGGTGAAAATATTGGTGTAGGCCGCCTGCTGGCCAGGCCTACCGCGCACCTTTCGCTAGAAGCACAACAGCGCCGCGAACTCAAACAAAAGATGTTTGGTGACTGACCCGTCGTTTGTTTCATCAAAAGGATGTCATGTCACCATTTTGGTGAAACGGACGACTAGCTAAGCACCATGAATCCGTGATTCGTCAGAACGATTTTTGCGGCATTTGTCTTTTCAAGGAATCCAGTCTCTACCATGGCGACCCCAGTTCAAACACCGGGACTCCTCTACAAAGTTGCCAAATTTGTCCGCAACCCAACCACAGATTGGGCTGACCTGGACAAAATTGAAACAAAATCTGTGGAGAGGTCCGAGGCATCCTCCGATCCCGTGTCTACCAATCACCGGCAGGCGTTGAAAAATGTGGTGGAACGTAAGCGCCATGATGATGAAATTCGCAAGCGGGAGTTTGATTATTTGCGTCAGTTGCGCCGCAACGATTCAAGCATCACCCCTGATATGGTAGCGCAGGCATTTTGCATTACCACTGACTATTTTGAACTGGATGATGATCGGTCGGGAACACTGAAAAAAATTGACGAAATTGAAGCGCAAATGTCCAAACAGTGGTGGAAGGGCCATACGGATAGCGCACCTGCGGTACTTGCAGCTTCTACTGCCTCCTCAGACGGCACATCGTCAAGCTCTGACGATTGGCGTTCCAGGCCGACCGCGCAGGTGATGCTTGACTCGTTTGCATCCACCATCCTGACTCAGCCGGACGAAGATGTGGACGATATTCCCACCAGGATAGGTCCCACTGCACAGGTGAGTACTGCCCCCAGATATTTAGACACTCAATCAGGCTCGCACGCTGATCGCTCACCTCCGTCTGATTTTGATCTCAACCTGGTTGTACCCTCCACATTGTCGGCAACTGAAGATGTTCTGTCTGATCCTGAGCTTGAAGAGGCAGCCATCCGCTTTGCCAATGCGGACGATGCTGGCGCTGAAGATGTTTTGCGAGCAGCCTTGGGATCAGACGGTGATGCAGTTGTGGGAGACATCTGGTTTGCTGCCTTGTTTGACCTGTACCGATGCACCGATCAGCGTACGAAGTTTGATGCCCTGGCGCTTGACTACGCTCAGCAATGGGGTCAATCTGCTCCCTTGTGGTTTTCGGTTCCAGCGCGCTGGGCCAAGGGTTCAGGTGTTCTCCAAACCGTGGAGGAGACTCCTTCGGCGGAGCCGTGTACGCGGTGGCAGTGTCCGACCTTGCTGGATGTGCAGGCAGTGGCATCGTTGCGCGAGGCCGCAGTATCGGACACGTCGGTAATGGTGCTTGACTGGTCTGGCCTGACTCAGATTGCGCCCAGTGCAGTACAGCCTCTGGCAGACCTGTTTGCACAGTGGTGCGAACAAACGCACACATGGCATTTTGATGCCGTTCATGTGCTTCTGAATTTGCTACGTTTGGCTACGCCGGTGTCAAATAACGAAATTGAAACGCATTGGTGGTACTTGCGACTGGATCTGTTGAGAATTTTGCACATGCAAGATGACTACGAGTTGGCGGCGCTTGATTATTGTGTGACGTTCGAGGTTTCGCCCCCACCCTGGCGCGAAGCGCGTTGCTGTCATATGGAGAATATGACCTTGGCATCTGATGGACCTGTTTTGGCATTAAAGGGGCAGGCATCCGTCAATGGAAACGGGCATGTTGGCTCATCGCACGCCTCCTTGCTTGAACCTGATCCTGTGCCACTGCTTGAGGTTGAGATCGGTGGCGAGCTGTTAGGCGACATGGCGCAAAACTTGTTGCCTTCAGAGCAACATTTCAAAACCACCTACGCTATGGTCATCTCTTGTTCCAATTTGATTCGTGTTGATTTTTCGGCAGCAGGTAGCATCCTTAACTGGGCTACCACGGGGCAAGCCATGGGCTGTCACATTGAGTTTGTCGATGTCGCACATTTGGTGGCAGTATTTTTTAACCTGATAGGCATCAATGAACATGCACGGGTTGTTGTTAGAACGATGTAATGAAAGATTTTTATGGAACAATTTCACGGAACTACCATCATCAGTGTGCGCCGCCAATCTTCAGAGGCCATGCAGGTGGCCATTGGTGGCGATGGGCAGGTCACTCTGGGCAATATTGTGGTCAAAGGCACGGCTCGCAAGGTGCGTCGGCTCTACCACGGCAAAGTGCTGGCCGGTTTTGCAGGTGCAACAGCAGATGCCTTCACGCTGTTTGAGCGTTTTGAGGCCAAGCTGGAAAAACACCAGGGGCACTTGCAGCGGGCAGCCATTGAACTTACCAAAGATTGGCGAACGGATCGCGTGTTGCGTCGGCTGGAGGCCATGCTCGCGGTGGCAGACATCTCAGCCTCTCTGATCATCACCGGCAATGGCGATGTTCTCGAGCCTGAAAACGGTATTGTGGCCATTGGCTCAGGCGGCGCTTACGCTCAGGCTGCGGCCACTGCCTTGCTGAACCACACCAATTTATCGGCGGTGGAAATAGTTAAAAAATCCCTTGAAATTGCCGCGGAGATTTGCATTTACACCAACATGAACCACACCATTGAATCGCTCTAATAATATTAATAGTATCTATTGCATCTGATTTTTTTACTACACATTTTTTCACGTTCTCACTATGTCATCTTTGACCCCCCAGGAAATCGTATCGGAACTCGATAAACACATCGTAGGCCAGCAGCATGCCAAACGCGCCGTGGCCATTGCACTGCGAAACCGCTGGCGTCGTCAGCAGGTAGATATTGATCTGCGCTCAGAAATCACGCCTAAAAATATTTTGATGATTGGCCCTACGGGGGTGGGCAAAACAGAAATTGCACGTCGCCTGGCACGCCTGGCAGATGCACCTTTTATCAAGGTCGAAGCCACTAAATTCACCGAAGTGGGCTATGTTGGCAAAGATGTCGATGCCATCATCCGCGACCTAGCCGACATTGCCGTTAAGCAAACCCGCCAGGAAGAAACCAAAAAAGTGCGTGAGCGAGCTGAAGAAGCTGCGTTTGAGCACATCCTGGACATTCTGGTGCCGCAGCCACGCCAGGAATTTGGTGTCGTGCCAGGTGATGAACCCGAAAGCGCAGCACGTCAAATTTTTCGCAAAAAACTGCATGAAGGTGTTTTGGCTGACCGTGAAATTGAAATTGATGTGGCGCAAACAGCCCCCCATCTTGAGATCATGGGGCCGGCAGGTATGGAAGAAATGACAGAGCAGTTGCGTGGCATGTTTGGTCAAATCAACCAAAACAAAAAGCAGGCACGCAAACTTAAAATTTCCGAAGCCATCAAAGTTTTAGTGGAAGAAGAAGCCTCCAAGCTGGTCAATGACGACGACATCAAAACCCGGGCATTGCAGATGCTAGAGCAAAACGGTATTGTTTTTATTGATGAAATTGACAAAGTAACTTCACGATCGGAATCCGGTGGCGCTGAGGTCTCACGCCAAGGCGTGCAGCGAGACTTGTTGCCGCTGGTCGAAGGCACCACAGTGTCAACCAAATACGGCATGGTCAAGACCGACCACATTTTGTTCATTGCCTCAGGTGCTTTTCACTTAAGCAAACCCAGTGACCTCATTCCTGAGCTACAAGGGCGGTTTCCCATTCGGGTTGAACTGCAATCGCTGTCGGTTGAAGACTTCATTGCCATTTTGACGCAGACCACAGCCTCTTTGGTCAAGCAATACCAGGCTTTGCTGGCCACCGAGCAAGTGACCGTTGAATTTTCAGAAGAAGGCATCAGGCGACTGGCTCAAATCGCCTTTGATGTCAATGAGCGCACCGAAAACATTGGCGCACGCCGTCTATCGACCGTGATGGAAAGGCTGCTCGATGAAGTCAGCTTTAACGCCGCCAACTTGGGCGGCCAGACCATCACCATCGATGCACTTTACGTTGAATCTCGTTTGTCCGAATTGAGCCAGAACGAAGATTTAAGCCGGTATATTCTTTGAAGGCGGTTATCTGGTTAAAAGTATTCTTGTTCTATTGATATAGGTACTATCAAATTTCTTATGTAAGTTATTTATTATAATTACGAATAAAATTGCCATTAAAATAGTTATTTCATTTCGCAATACCTTCAATTTAATCTCCAATCGCAGCGTGATTACAGACGAACGGTCAGCAATGGATGTATTTTAACCTTCCAAACTAAGGATATGGTCAACAATAAGTTTTGCTTTTGGCTTGTCAGATTTTGGCGTACTGCGTCGTTACAAATCGCTTATGTGACTGGGTCACACCGTACGATTTGCGCTTGGCATTGAATCTTTAACTCTGATGGCCAAATGCGGAACTTATTATTGACTATATCCTTATTGTTGACCATATCCTGAATAGAGTTTTTTTCAGACTTGAGTGTTAGGTTCGCCAACATGGATGTAGTTCTTGTTCATGGATTATTCGATAACGGTTCGACTTTCAAACATTTGGTGCGTTCGCTTCAAGAGCATGGTCATCAATGTTGGATTCCGACTCTGAAACCTGCTGATGGCAGGACAGGTGTTCACGATATGTCGATTCAGCTCAAGACGTTTATCGACAAACACATCAAAGCGGATGTACACATTGCGCTTGTCGGATTTAGCATGGGATGCATTGTGTCGCGCCAATACATGCAAGTACTTGGCGGTGCCAGTCGCACCAAAGCTTTTTTTGCCATATCTGGCCCTCATAAGGGCACACTGACCGCGTACCTTCACATAGGTCAGGGCGCAAAAGACATGCGACCGGGCAGCGAACTTTTGAACCATTTGAAACAGACCGAAGAGTGCCTCAAGCATGTGCATCTTTTTGCGTACTGGACATCACACGATATTAATATTATTCCCGCCTCAAGCTGCCACTGGCACCTGGCTTCAAATTGCCTTGACGCAAAAGTGATACTTCATCGTTTTATGCCAAAAGATCGACGGGTTTGCATAGACATTGTCCACCGCATCAGTACGCTACAGCATACTTTGAACAGTAAGGCCAAACAACTGCCTCATGATGTGTAAAGCAAGAGCTTCAGACATTCGGGAAGATTTGTCATCTTTGCGGCAAAAACTTGGCACTGTGCTGATCAGCGATCACTGTGTTTAGGATATGGTCAACAACTTTTGATCCTCGCCATGGACAAATTTCCAAACACGCAGAGGGTGGGTCTCAACGGTGACTTTGACTGATGTCAACATGGCAGAATATAAGTTCCCATCTGCCTGAAAGTCTGCCATGCGTATTTTGTCCATTTTTTTCTTTCTGGTTGGTTTCACTCTGTCTGTAGCTTCTGAGGTTAAAGAGAGTCGTCTGGATCGCTTGATGGTCTCCAAAGTGCTGCGTGTCTGCATGAACCGGTGATGAAAGACAAACTCAAGCAGGCACAACTGATGGTGCTGGATACTCCTTTTGCGCGCGAGCAGGAAGTGCAGTCAGGACGTGCAGATGTCTTTATGACAGACTACCCTTACAGCCAGCGCTTTTTGGCCAATGCAGATTGGGCGCGTTTGGTCGTGCCAGACAGCGCGTATCACATCACGCCCTACGCTTACGCCCTGGCTAAAGGCGATGATCGCTGGCACGCTCGGCTTGAAAAATTTGTTAGCGATATCAAACGCGATGGTCGTCTGCAACTGGCCGCTCAGAGACACCATTTGGAGCTTATTTTGGCTAGATGATCCTAGATTCCTCAGTTGAACGCGCCCGAGTGGGCTGCTGGCGGCGCGTCTGGGTAGGCGTGACGACGCTGCAGGCTACTGCCTGCAAGGAGGAACAACACCCCCAGACGTGTTGCCAGTAGCTCAATTGGGTGCGTAGCGCTCTCACCCAAAGGGTGAACTCCATCAAAGTCACAAATATCAATTTTTATAACGGTTTAGTGAAGATAATAAGCGGTCAACTGAGGAATCTAGGATGCTGATGCCAGAAAAGCGTTCATGGCTTAAATTTTCGATAGCGCTCACCGCTTTTGTATTGAGCGTGCTGAGTGTGACTGGCTACGCGCTGTGGCTTTTGCGTGTGGATGCCATCAATAGCAATTTCCGAATTGCCACTTTATTGGTGCAAAGTTTTGAAAATCTCATCACACAAAGCCTGGATGCCCCGAACGCAAATGAATTTGAGTCTCACTTCGCACTCTTAGCCTTACTATCCAAACCATCCCGCATCCCCGAACGCAGGCGGATTTGAGTTGAATATCCTCAAAACCAGCTCTACAGATGATGGCTTTTTGAATCAAATT
>CAIXMC010000139.1 GCA_903920405.1 uncultured beta proteobacterium | reverse complement strand
GGCATCCTGCCGCTTCCATAAAGTGCCATTGGGCGTTCCACGCGGATCAGGAAGTCTAAAGTTACCTAAATTCGCCTCAAAACGGTTGATATTTCCCACTTTCAGATTGCTCACTTTGTTCGGATCAAAAACTTGCCACGTGTTATTGAGAAGTTACTTTTTCTGTCCCCAACTACGCGGTTTGTTCTGCGTTGACCCCACTGGCCACACGTGTGACGGTTTGCTGTAGCAAAACCAGGCTGTGCGCCTCTACGGGCAACGGGTTGCTGGCAGACATGGGTTGATCTGACAGGCCTTGCGGGTGGCTGGTGTCCAGTACGCCATGCCATTGGCCGCGTGGCATAACAAACGGTTCAGTGGCGGAACTGGCATTGACCAACAATAGCAAAGCACTGGTGCTGCGCCCCGGGCTTCTGATCAGACAAGCCAGTGACAAGATACCAAGTCGTTGCCAATCTTCGTTTTGCATGGGACTGCCATTGGGGTTTAACCACGACAGGTCAAGAATGCCGCGGGCATCGGCCACGCCGCTGTACCAGAAATTGGCAAAGGGCTGAAGATGATGCCGAATGGCAATCACACGCTGTGTAAAAGCCAGGAGGTCATGGTCCATCGCCGACCAATCTATCCATGTGATGGCGTTGTCTTGACAATAGGGGTTGTTGTTGCCATTTTGGGTGTGGCCTATTTCGTCGCCTGCACACAGCATGGGAGTCCCCTGGGATAACAGGGTAGTGGCCAGCAGGCTGCGTTGCAGGCATTGACGTAAGCGAATGATCTCGGAGTTATCGGTGGGGCCTTCTGCGCCACAGTTGAAACTCAAGTTGTTGCCATGGCCATCGCGGTTGTCTTCACCATTGGCTAAATTGTTGCGCTGCTGATAACTCACCAAGTCACGCAAGGTAAAGCCGTCATGCGACACAACATAGTTGACAGATTTTGAAGGAGATCGCCTGTGTCTTTGGTACAAGTCAGAAGATGCGCATAACCGCATGGCAAACTCGCCCCTGTTGCCCATGCTGGCAGAAGCAACACTTTGCACCCAAAAGCGGCGCATACAGTCACGAAACTGGTCATTCCATTCGTACCAGCTTTGCGGAAACCCTCCCACTTGATAGCCATTTGGGCCAATGTCCCAAGGCTCTGCAATCAGTTTGACATGGGACAGCACGGGGTCTTGTGCAATCGCCATAAAAAACGCACCGTTAGGGTTAAAACCTTCACCATCGCGCCCCAAAACAGGCGCTAAATCAAAACGAAAACCATCTACATGCATGTCCGTCACCCAGTAACGCAGACTGTCCATCACCAACTGCAAGACACGCGGATGCAAAATGTTCAAGGTATTGCCACACCCACTGTAGTTTTCATAGCGAATGGGCTGCCTAGGGGCCAGTCGGTAATAACTTGTGTTGTCAAGCCCACGAAAGCTGATGGTGGGGCCAGAATCTCCGGCTTCGGCGGTGTGGTTATAGACCACATCCAGAATAACTTCAATGCGCGCGGCATGAAGGCTGCGTACCATGGCACGAAACTCGTCATTGGCAGACACACCCCCCACGCCGCTGGCTAAGCGCGGGTTGGCGCAAAAAAAGCCAATGGTGTTGTAGTTCCAGTAGTTGCACAAACCCAACTTGATCAGACGTTCTTCGCTGATGCTGTAGTGCACAGGCATCAAGCTCAACGACGTAACACCCAGACGTTTGAAATAGTCAATGGACGATTGATGCGCCAGCCCCGCAAAGCTGCCCCGCAGTTCAGGTGGCAACAAAGGCTGCAGCTTGGAAAACCCCCGAACGTGACATTCATACAGCACGGTATCTGCAATGTGGATTCTGGGCGGTTTATCTGATTCCCAATTAAACTTGTCGTCTGTCACACGCGCCTTGAGTGCCAAGGCGGCGTTATCTCGGGTCATGGTGTGCCCAGAATAAACGGTATCTGGCGTAAAGTGCTCGTCACTCCAAATAAAGTCGCCCACAATGTCGCGCGCATAGGGGTCTAGCAGCAGCTTGGAGGCATCAAAGCGTTGCCCTCGGTCAGGACGCCAAGGGCCATGTGCCCTCAGACCATACACCAGACCAGGCTGCGCATGGGGCAGGTAGCCGTGCCAGACATCATGGGTACATACGGGCAGCCGCAATCGCACTGTCTCGCGGCTGCCCGAAGGGTCAAACAGACACAGTTCAATCGCCAGAGCGTTCGAAGAAAACACTGCAAAATTAACACCTTGACCGTCATACGATGCCCCCAGCGGCCACGGCTTGCCACGCTGTATGGTGTAGAGCATCAGGCCATCCATTCAAAAAATACGACGGCCAGCGGTGGCAATGTCAGTGTCAGAGAATACGCTTGCCCCTGACAAGGCTCAGCGCTGGCTACATTACTGCCCGACAACGCTGCCACCCCGCTGCCGCCGTAATGACTGGCATCGGTATTGAGCCGCTCCCGATAATAACCGGCCAGCGGAACACCCATGTGGTAGTCGTTCCATACGGCTGGTGTGAAATTGCAAACCACCACCATCACAGCACCATCCTCTGTGCCGCGTCGCACAAAACTTAATACAGAATGATCGGCATCGTTGTGATCAATCCATTGGAAGCCGTTTGGAACAAAGTCTTGCTGATACAAGGCAGGGGTAGCTTGGTAAATCTTATTGAGGTCACGCACCAGACGCTGTACACCCGCATGGGCGGGGTCATCAAGCAGATGCCAATCCAGGCTATGTCCATGATTCCATTCACGCTCTTGGGCAAACTCACATCCCATGAACAAGAGTTTTTTTCCAGGGTGACCATACATGTAACCTAATAATGCACGCACGTTGGCAAATTTTTGCCAGATGTCGCCCGGCATTTTGGACAGCAAAGAACCCTTGCCATGCACCACTTCATCATGGGAAATGGGGAGAACAAAATTTTCATTGAAGGCGTATATCAAACTAAAAGACATCTCGCCTTGATGGTATTTGCGGTGAACGGGGTCGCGCGCCATGTAAACCAGGGTGTCGTGCATCCAGCCCATGTTCCATTTGTAGTGAAAGCCCAAACCACCCGTGTAAGTGGGGCGCGATACTGCTGGAAAAGCTGTCGATTCTTCGGCCAGTGTGATGGCCTGGGGACACTCCACACCAATCACTTCATTCATGCGCTTCAAAAAGGAAATGGCCTCCAGGTTTTCACGACCACCAAAAGCGTTAGGTATCCATTCACCCGCCTTTCGGCTGTAATCGCGGTAGATCATCGAAGCCACAGCATCCACACGCAGGCCATCCACACCGAAGCGCTCCAGCCAGTACAGTGCATTGCCCACCATAAAGTTACGGACCTCGGTGCGCCCCAAGTTGTAGATCAGGGTGTTCCAGTCGTTGTGATAGCCCTCGCGTCGGTCAGCATATTCATACAAATGGGTGCCGTCAAAATTGGATAGACCATGCGCGTCACTGGGAAAATGTGCAGCCACCCAATCCAGAATCAAACCAATACCCTCATCGTGGCAGCGTTGCACCAACCGGCCAAACCCTGACGGATCACCAAAGCGTGCAGTAGGCGCGTACAGTCCCACGGGTTGGTAGCCCCATGAGGCATCCAGAGGGTGTTCGCTGATGGGCAGCAGTTCAATGTGGGTGAACCCCAAGTCTTTGACATACGGTATCAGTGTGTCTGCCAGCTCATCCCAGTTCAGCCAGCGTTGGCCGTCTTCGGGTACACGTCGCCAAGAGCCTAAATGCACTTCATAAATGCTGATGGGCGCATCAAGCGCGTTGGCTTGTTGGCGTTGACGAGAGGGTGTCACCATCGCAGGCAAATGACCCACGACACTGGCTGTAACGGGTCGCAGTTCAGACCGCAAGGCGTAGGGGTCGGAGCGCGCAGGCAAAACATGACCATGAACGCTGCGAATCTCGAACTTGTAATTGGCTCCCGCGTGGACATCAGGCAAAAACAGTTCCCAAATGCCACATTCGCGGCGCAAACGCATAGGATGGCGACGACCATCCCAATAGTTAAAGTCTCCAATGACACTCACGCGCTGCGCGTTGGGTGCCCACACCGTGAAGGATGTGCCTGCCACACCTAGCAGGGTGGTTGGATGGGCGCCCATGACTTCAAAAGGCCGCAGATGTGTACCTTCTGCCAGCAACCAGACATCGGTTTCGCCTAAAACCAAAGGAAAGCGGTAGGGGTCCTCTAGCGTGCTAAATTGACCGCTAACCCATTGCACCTGCAGGCGGTAGGGGTCAGTGATGGCTGCACCGATATCCCCTGCAAAAAAACCGCCGAATTTGTGTTCAAGTTCGCCCAAGGTCTGCCCTTGTGCGTTCGTAACCGTAACGCATTCGGCTGTGGGTAAAAAGCAGCTAATGGACACCCTGCCGTGTGAACATGGGTGAGGCCCCAACACAGAAAAGGGGTCGCCATGGCAGGCGTTGCAAATCAACTCAATGGTATGTTTAGAAGGCATGGTGTAACTTTGATGATTGAGGTTCAATACGCCATATCTGGCGTGCATATTCCCCGATAGTGCGATCCGACGAAAACACCCCCATACCTGCCACATTAACGATGGCTTTTTGACACCATTGTTCGGGGTGACGGTAAAGTTCATCCACCTTGTTTTGAGTGGCAATATAAGAGGCGTAATCGGCCAGCAACATGTAGTGGTCGCCCTGCCACACCAGGGAATCAACCAAGGCACGGTAGCGGGTCGGTTCATCGGGTGAAAACTCACCACTTGAAATGGCATCGAGCACCGATTTCAGCTCGGGCTGGTTGTTATAGTAGCTCAAAGGGTGGTAGCCCACAATGCGCAATGCCCTGACTTCTGGCGTTTTCAGACCAAAAATAAAGATG
>CAIXMC010000138.1 GCA_903920405.1 uncultured beta proteobacterium | reverse complement strand
TCTGAAGTCATACAGGTCAGTGTGAATTTGTTCTACAGCCAGTTCCGTCATTCCCGCGAAGGCGGGAATCCAGAATGCACTAGATTCCCGCCTTCGCGGGAATGACGAAAATTCAACAACTTGCCTTCAGAACAAATTCACACTGCCAGGATGATGGGTTGAGGCGTGCTGCCTCAATCTACGACCAGAAATATCAAAAAATGTAGCGCACTATGCAATACTGACAAGCGTTAGCGCCGGATTTCCATGCTTTTTGTAAGATGGAAAATTGGATATGAATTGCGCATTGCCGACCACATCCCAAGCATTTCAGCCTGTTTATTGCAGACAATGGCAAAAAAAACGCACCCCCCATTTTTAGAAAGATGCCATGAGCAAATTTGATGACCTGGTTCACAAACTGAAAGAAATTTTCCAGATTGACCGTCCTGAACTTGATTTTGGGGTGTATCGCATTTTGAATGCGCGTGTGGTTGAAATCAACGACTATCTTGAAAACCGGCTGAAAGCCAAAGTGATTGACAGCCTGGCGGCCACAGGTTGCCAGAGTCTGAGGAGTTTGCAACATGAACTGACGCAACGAGAGGCGCAGTATCTGCAAGATGGTATTGAACCTGACTCTGATTCAACAATTCATGAATTGCGCTACCAAGCGGCGGAACTGAAGTTTGGTGATGCCGACCATGAAAATGCGGTATTTTCACATTTGCTGACATTCTTTTCACGTTATTACGACAAGGGAGATTTTATCAGCCAGCGGCGATATAAAGGAGACACTTATGCCATACCTTATGCCGGCGAGGAAGTCATACTGCACTGGGCCAATAAAGACCAGTATTACACCAAGAGTGGTGAAAACTTTGCCAATTATGGATTCAAACTAGATGATGGTCGCACGGTGCGTTTTAAGTTGGTGGCAGCAGATACGGCCAAAGATAATCGCAAGGACAATGACAAGGAGCGCCAGTTTGTTCTGATTGAAAAGCACACCCGAACAGGCGTGGATGAAGAGGGACAGGAGATTGAAAAAGAGTTTTTGCCCCTTGAAGAAACAGACAGTGAACTGGTTATTTTCTTTGAATACAAGGCTGTACCCAAAGGCAGTCGGCAAGACGAGTTTGTGCGTCAGGCTGTGGCCATTATTTTGGCCGACACCCTTGTGCAAAAACGCTGGCTTGAATTGGGAAAGCGAGAACCCACAGAGAAAAACCCCAACCGCACTCTGCTTGAAAAATGTTTGACCAGTTACACCACCAAAAACACGGCTGATTATTTTATTCACAAGGATTTAGGCGGATTTTTACGGCGTGAGCTGGATTTTTATATTAAAAATGAAATGATGCAGCTTGATGATATTCAGGCTGCACACAGTTTTGCCCATATTGAAAAATCTTTGCGGCTGATTCAAATTTTTCGCGCCATTGCACAGGATTTGATTGTCTTTTTGGCACAACTGGAAGATTTTCAGAAAAAACTATGGTTAAAAAAGAAGTTTATAGTGTCAGCGCATTATTGCGTTACCCTCGATAGACTGCCTGAGAGTCTGTATCCTGCCATTGCAGAAAATCAAAGACAATGGGAGCAATGGGAAAATCTTGGCATGTTGGCCGTGCAGCCATCTGATTTATTGAATCAGGCCATCAAGGGAAGCGTTGATTATCTCAAGGAACATCCGTTTTTAATGGTGGATACCTCTGTTTTTCAGGCTGGATTTAAGTCAAAACTGCTGGCTTCGCTGGATCATCTGGATGACAACCTCGATGGATTGTTAATTCATGGGGATAATTTTCAGGCTTTGAGTTTATTGCAGGAACGGTATCGGGAACAAGTCAAGTGTATTTATATTGATCCGCCTTATAATACTAATTCCACCCCAATTCTTTACAAGAATGAATATAAACATTCATCATGGGCGAGTCTGATGCGCGATAGACTTACTCTGTCCATGAATCTCATTAACGAAGATGGTATCAAAGTTGTTGCGATCGATGATTCTGAAATGGTTAATCTTTCCATTATTCTTGAAGAAGTCGCACCTGCATATAAGTTATCAAGAGTGTCAGTTGTGCATAATCCCAAGGGGTCTATCACAAAAGATTTTAATAGAGTTCATGAATATTCTTTATTTTTAACGAAAGATGACAGCAAAACCTATATTGCCAGAACGTTAGAAGAAAATGATAAACCAAGAAAAATGCGACGTTGGGGTGAGAATTCATTGCGAGTTTTGCGACGTCCCTCTTTTTATCCAATTTATGTCAAAGATGGAAAGATTAGCCACATTGGAACGATACCGAATGATGAATTTCATCCAACCGGTAAAAATGTTGTTTTGAAAAATGGTGAAATTGAAATATGGCCTATTGACCAGGATGGAGAAGAACGGCGATGGAATTTTGGCTTGGAATCAATTCATCGAAATCTCGATCGAATCAAAGTTATTGAGATTGATGGGGCGTTAGACCTCTTTGTGACACATGAACTAACAGTACCAAAAACTGTTTGGACTGGTGGAGAATTTGATGCAGGTAATTATGGAAACACTTTGCTGATTGACATGTTTGGTATTAAATTATTTGATTTTCCAAAATCAATAAACCTTGTAAAACGCTGCATTTATATTTCCACAGCTAATGCATCAATCCCAATTACTCTCGATTACTTCGCAGGCTCAGGCACAACCGGTCACGCCGTTATTTCACTGAACCGTCAGGATAACGGCCACCGTAAATATATCCTGGTTGAACAGGGTGAATACTTTGACACAGTCACAAAACCGCGACTTCAAAAAGTAGCCTATTGCTCTAATTGGAAAGACGGCAAGGCCACAACCCACAATACAGGTATTTCCCAGGCCATCAAGGTCTTGAAACTTGAAAGCTATGAAGACACGCTCAATAATCTGAACCTGACCCGCAGTCAGGATCAACAAAATTTATTAAATTCATGGCAACCTGATATTCAGGAAGAGTATTTACTGCGTTATATGCTTGATATCGAGAGCCGTGGTTCTTTGCTGTCGGTTGAATATTTCAACAAACCTTTTTCTTATCAATTAAAAGTTTCCGTAGATTCTGCAGGTGCTTATGATAACCGCAGCGTTGATATGGTTGAAACCTTTAATTATTTAATGGGCATCAAGGTTAGGCACATTGACATGCAGATTCACCAGGGTTATGTCACGGTTGCAGGCGCTTTACATTCGGGCGAAAATGTGCTTGTTATTTGGCGCGATGTTGACATGATTGACTACGATGGTTTAAATCAACTTTGCGAAGAACTTTCCATTACGCCAACAAAATCTTCTTATGATGTGGTTTATATCAATGGCGACCACAATGTTCCTTCCATTTTTACCAGCACAAAGGCAGATGACGCCAAAGACGCCATCACGCACACCCTCAAAATTCGCCAGATTGAACCCGAGTTTTTAGGTCGCATGTTTGAAACAGAGGATTAAGCCATGTTTCATCAACAGTTGGTTTTGCACCGTTGGATCATGGGTTTTTTCAAGGGCGCTACGCTGCAAACCCTGAAAAATGAATTGGGTGATATTCGGCATGAAGGGATTGATGAGGACGGACAGACGGGGTTTTTTCATCAATTAACCCCTGATTTATTTGAAATCAACCGCATGCGCGAGCGGGAATTGCGCGGTTATGACTTGAACCTGGTGGCGCACTGGAACGCCGTGACCGAGCGGCGTAATCAGCGTGAAGGTGTCATTTTGAATATGAAATACTTTCAGTATCTCTCGCTCTTATGTACCGAGATTTATCTGGACTGGTACTTTAACAAGCCCCAACAATTACTCGATGGGTTAAACTGGGAATTGACCACCTGGAATTCAGAACAAAAAGATGGACATTCTTTTCAGCCGTTTGATTTTGATGAACTCAATAAAATAGCTTTCTGGAATGCCACGGGCAGCGGTAAAACCTTGCTGATGCACGTTCATATTCGCCAGTATCTGCATTATTTTCAGCAAAAAAACAGAACGGTTTACCCCGATAAAATTATTTTGCTGACCCCCAATGAAGGATTGTCTCGCCAACATCTGGAAGAATTTCATCTATCCGGTTTTGGATTGTGTTGTCTTTTTGATAAAAACCGCTCGAATGTTTTTAAGGGAACGATTGAGATCATTGACATTAACAAACTGGGCGATGAAATGGGCGACAAAACCGTTGCCGTTCAATCTTTTGAAGGGCGCAACCTGGTGCTGGTCGATGAAGGTCACCGAGGCACAGGAACGGCTGCGGGCGCCTGGATGTCGCGGCGCGAAATACTGGTGCGCGGCGGGTTTGCTTTTGAGTATTCCGCAACGTTTGGTCAGGCGGTCTCTAAAAGTTTAACGGTGCATGAAGCTGAAGAAAAATTCATCAAACAAAAAGCCAGGCAGCGGTTTGGAACACCCAACTTTCGGCAATTGACACCTGCGCAAAGAAGTGAATTGGTGTTGAGCAGCGATGAAAAGCGAAGCGCCAAAATCATCGCCCTGCGTGAAATGTATGCCAAAAGTATTTTGTTTGATTATTCGTACAAGTATTTTTACGAGGATGGCTATGGCAAGGAATTTTTGATTCTCAACCTCAAGGACGAGTATTATGCCCATGAAGATACAGCGCGAGAGTATTTTATAGCCTGTTTGTTGGGGTTTTATCAGCAACAATTTTTATGGCGCGCCCACCATCACCAACTGAAGGATTTTAATATTGAAAAACCATTGTGGGTGTTTGTTGGCAATACGGTTTCAGGAGAAGATTCTGATATTTTGAATGTGTTGAAATTGTTTGCAGGTTTTTTGAATGACGATGTTAAAACAAAACTGTGTTTAAAAAACCTGCTGGCCAACTCGGCCAGTATTCTGGATGCCAAAGGGCAGAATATTTTTCATGATCGTTTTGTGCCGTTGATGGTTTTTGACAGTGAAGATGCTGTTTATAACGGCATTCTTAAAACTCTTTTTAATGCGGATGCCAGGCAGCGATTGAAAGTGGTCAATCTTAAAACCAGCAAGGGTGAATTAGCCCTTCGTGTGGGTGAAAATGAACCGTTTGGACTGATCAATATTGGTGACGATGCTGCGTTTTTCAGGGAAGCTCAAAATTCTGAGAACTTGGCTCTGTTTGACACGCAAGCCGATGATTTTGCGGGTTCGATGTTTGGTACCTTGAACCAGCCCAACAGTGCGCTGCATGTATTGATAGGCTCGCGCAAATTTACCGAGGGCTGGAGCAGTTGGCGCGTTTCAACCATGGGCTTGCTCAATATGGGCAAGGGCGAAGGCAGTCAAATTATTCAGTTGTTTGGCCGTGGGGTCAGGCTCAAGGGTTTGGGGTTTTCACTCAAGCGAAGTCTGCCTGCCCAGCGTCCTCGGGGAACGCATTTGGAGCGGCTTGAATGCCTGAATGTTTTTGGCATCAATGCAGGTTATATGGCAACCTTCAAGGCTTATCTGAAAGAAGAAGGCATTGCGACAGACGAGGATATTCTTCAGCTTAATTTTGAGACACGCCAAAATCTGCCAAAAACCCCCCTAAAAACCCTGACGCTTAAAGATGGCTACAAGGAAAATCAACTGCATGGTTTTAAGCGTCACCATTTTCTTCTGTTGTATGAAGTGCCTGCTGAATTTGTTGGGAAAATCAATCCTGTGCATATTGACCTTGATCTTTATCCTCAAGTTGATGCGATGCTCAGTGCTGAGAAAATCAACAGATATGGTGATTTTAATTTTCGCCATTCGGGCAAAATTGATCATGCCATCATGGCTTTTTTTAATTTTGACCGTATTTACCTGGCCCTTCAGGAATTCAAGCACTTGCGGGGGTTTAGTAATGTGCGTCTGGACTTTTCACGGTTAAAAAGTTTTTGCCTGACTCAAAATGACTGGTACACCCTTTTTGTTCCAACTTCCGAATTGTCCATCAAGAGCATGGCAGATATTGTTCGGCAGGAAAATATTTTGATTCGCCTGTTGCAGGATTATACGGATCGGTTTTACAAAACCCTAAAGAATTCTTATGAAGGGCAGTATTATGATGTGACAACGATTCAAGATGATTCATTACTCAAGTTTTATCATTTTGAAATTGACAATACTGCGGATGGGCAAACCTATAAGCGAAAAATAGAAGCCCTTCAGGTTTTGGTGCGCGATGGCAAATTGGGTGAGGCCAACAAGTGGCATGCAGGGCAAATGAAGGCAATATGTTTTGACCGCCACTTGTATTACCCACTTATTGCCCTTGAAGGAAAAGTGCCGCTGACCATGCGCCCATTGGCTTTTGATGCGCCGGGTGAGGTTCAATTTGTTCGGGACCTGGAAAAGTTGTACAACTCGCCTGAGGGGCAGCAGATGATTGGCGGGCGAAGCCTTTATTTGCTGCGCAATGCAGATACCCAAGCCAAAGGTTTAGGTTTTGCATTGGCGGGCAATTTTTATCCTGACTTTTTACTGTGGCTGGTTGATGCCAACGGGCAGCAATGGCTTAATTTCATTGACCCCAAGGGTATTCGCCAAATGAACCTGGATCATCCCAAATTGGGGTTGTACAAACAGGTCAAGGTGATTGAGCAACAACTCGCTGACCCTCAACTGATTCTGAATGCTTTTGTGTTGTCGGGCACGCCTTTCTATCAACTGGTGAATGTGACATGCAAAAAATCAGAGCTTGAAGCGCGTCACGTTTTGTTCATGGAGGATGGAGGCGCGGTTTATTTGAAGAAACTGTTTGAGCTTTTAAAGTGATGGGATGGATCGAAACATCACGGATTGCAATTCACTACATTCGGGCTACTCCCGTGCCTGATTGATGTTACAAAAATAATAGCATACTATGCAAGCAGGACGGGCGTTAGAGGCCGATTTGTTAGGGATAATTCAAACTGATGTGGAGCAGCAGGGACACACACCAATGGCAGGCTGGGCGAATAAATTCACATCTTTCGCGGCGGGTCGCCGCTCCCACAAAATAAAAAACAGGTGTTGTGTGGGAGCGCCGTAAGGCGCGATTTGTAGCGCCTATTTGAGAGTGCGATTCAAAGTGATGTCGCAACCCCAAGCCACATCACTTTGAATGACACCCGCTACACTCCGCATCTTTGCAAATTCCGAAAAAACCCGCACATCAGGCACCTTTTTCACCGCCTGACGCAAGTATTCAATACTTCACTAGGAAATATCATCATTGCTTCTGGCACCAAGGCCTCTGTTGTTTTAGACAACGCACGCTACGCCCATCATGCACCTATGAATACTGAAAATCGGGCTTTATGTCAAATTGTTTTAAATTGGAAAAATGTATGAAGAAACTTATCGCAGGAAACTGGAAAATGAACGGTAGCCTGTCTGCCAATTCGCAACTGCTTTTGTCCTTGCGGACGGGGCTTGTGGAACCGGCATGTCAGATAGCGGTGTGCATACCGGCCATTTATGCGTATCAAGGCCAGACACTGTTGTCCAACTGTCCGATGGCGCTAGGGGCACAAGACATTTCGGCCTATGACAATGGTGCTTATACCGGCGAAATTTCGGGTTCCATGCTCAAGGAATTTGGGGTGCGCTACGCTATTGTGGGGCATTCTGAACGTCGCCAATACCATGGCGAGACCGATGAGACAGTGGCCGCCAAAGCCAAACGTGCTTTGAGTTACGACATCACCCCCATTGTTTGTGTAGGCGAAACTTTGGCTGAACGCGAAGCAGGCCAGACTGGTGATGTGGTGAGTCGCCAACTCTCGGTCGTTATTGCAGCTTTGGGTGAGGACATCAGCAAAATAGTGCTGGCTTATGAGCCTGTGTGGGCGATTGGTACGGGCAAAACAGCCACGCCCATGCAGGCACAGCAGGTTCACGCCATGCTGCGATCGCAATTAAAAGCGGCATCAGACGGTGCCGACAGCATTCAAATTTTGTACGGCGGCAGCATGAATGCTGTCACGGCTGGCGAACTATTGAGGCAACCTGACATTGATGGAGGCCTCGTCGGTGGCGCTTCTTTGAAACTGCTGGATTTTCTGGCCATTATTGCCGCTTGCGCTTGACCATCAAGCGTTGTGTACTATTAAATTAAGAGCGAATTATGAATGTGATGTTGACGGTTTTGCTGGTAGTTCAGATGATTGCTGCCGTAGCGATGGTGGGTTTGATTCTGGTGCAGCACGGCAAAGGGGCAGACATGGGAGCTGCTTTTGGTAGCGGTGGCTCGGGCAGTTTGTTTGGGGCAAGTGGCAGCGCCAATTTTTTGTCGCGTACCACAGCCGTGCTGGCCACTGTCTTTTTTGTTTGTACGCTGATGCTGGCTTATTTTGGGTCGCATCGCACGGCAACTGGATCGGGCAGCGTGCTTGAAAATGCCACTGCGCCTTTACCCGCGGTGTCGGCTGCTTCGGCCTCAGGCGCAGCGCAGATTCCATCTAAATAAATGGCTCGGATCGTCCTGATTTTCGGCGCTACCAAGGGGGATTTCAGGGTAAACTGTAACCATGTTTAAAGAACGCCATGGGGTGTCTTTGGATGGTCAAATAAGCCGTCGTGGTGAAACTGGTAGACACGCTATCTTGAGGGGGTAGTGGCGAAAGCTATGCGAGTTCGAGTCTCGCCGACGGCACCAACTGAATCTGTTTGACATTGATCAATGTGTCAAAAGTATCGTCAATCAAAACCATATCATGAACCTTGATCAGTACTTGCCAGTTCTTTTGTTTATTGTGGTAGGCATTTTCATGGGTGTCATGCCTCAAATCACGGGTTATATTTTGGGTCCCAATCGTCCTGATGCTGCCAAAAATTCCCCATATGAATGTGGTTTTGATGCGTTTGATGATGCGCGAATGAAGTTTGATGTTCGCTATTACCTCATCGCCATTTTGTTTATTTTGTTTGACCTTGAAGTTGCGTTTCTTGTGCCGTGGGCTGTCGCCATGAAAGAGGTTGGCATCGTTGGTTTTTGGGAAGTGATGATTTTTCTGGCAATCCTTGTATTGGGGTTTGTTTACACATGGAAAAAAGGTGCCCTTGACTGGGAGTAAGGATATGGTCAGCAATAAGTTGTGCATTTGGCCGTCAGAGTTAAAGATGCAATGCTAGGCGCAAATCACGCAGTGTGGCCCAGCCACATAAGCGATTTGTAACGACGCAGTGCGCCCAAATCTGACGAGCCAAATGCACAACTTATTATTGACCATATCCTAATAGGGAGACCATGAATGATTGAAGGCGTATTTCGCGAGGGCTTTGTCACCACCAGTTACGACTCGGTGATGAACTGGGCTAGAACAGGCTCTTTGTGGCCCATGACTTTTGGTTTGGCCTGTTGCGCGGTTGAAATGATGCATGCCGCCAATGCACGTTATGACATCAGCCGTTTTGGCGCAGAGGTCTTTCGTGCCAGCCCTCGTCAAGCAGATTTGATCATTGTGGCCGGTACGCTGTGCAACAAGATGGCACCGGCCTTTCGCAAGGTGTATGACCAGATGAGTGAACCCAGATGGGTGATTTCATTGGGTTCTTGTGCCAATGGCGGTGGTTACTATCACCACAGTTACTCGGTTGTGCGGGGTTGTGATCGGATTGTGCCGGTGGATGTGTATATTCCCGGTTGCCCTCCAACGGCTGAAGCGCTTTTGTACGGCATCATGCAGTTGCAGGGCAAAATTCGTCGCACGCAAACCATTGCACGCACTTGAAAGGGTAGCTATGACGTTTCATGCGATTTCCCCGCAAACACTCAAGAAGCAGATCGAATCAGCTTTGGGGTCATTGGTCAAAAGCAGTCGTTTAGCCTTGGGCGAGGTCACTGTGGTGGTGGAAGCTGCCAATTACCTGGCTGCTTGCAAAATTTTACGAGATGCACAGGGCTGTGGGTTTGATCAGTTGATGGATTTGTGTGGCGTTGATTATTCAGAATATAAAAATGAGCCGTTGTCTGGAGCACGTTTTTGTGTGGTACTGCATTTATTATCTGTACACCTGAATCAACGGCTACGGTTGAAAGTTTTTGCGCCTGACGATAATGCCCCTCAAGTAGATTCAGTGTGCGAGGTTTGGAGTTCCGCTAATTGGTTTGAACGCGAGGCTTTTGATCTTTTTGGGATTGTTTTTGAAGGTCATGACGATTTGCGTCGAATTTTGACCGACTATGGTTTTATTGGACATCCGTTTCGTAAAGATTTTCCGGTACAGGGTCATGTTGAAATGCGTTACGACGCAGAACAAAAGCGCGTGGTGTATCAGCCGGTCACCATCGAACCTCGTGAGATAACCCCTCGCATCATTCGTGAAAATAACTACAGCGGTTTTCCAAGTGGTTTTGAAATTTAGTGGCTATGGCTGATATTAAAAACTACACCCTTAATTTTGGACCCCAGCATCCAGCAGCGCATGGTGTTTTGCGCCTTGTGTTGGAGCTAGACGGCGAGGTCATTGTTCGCGCT
>CAIXMC010000137.1 GCA_903920405.1 uncultured beta proteobacterium | reverse complement strand
TAAGGTATGCACCACTTATTATTACTCCCAAAAATCATGGCGACTTGTCAAAAAATCAATCAGTTGCGATGTGTTTTTGGAGCAACAATAAGTGGGACATCCCTAAGCGAACCGTGAGTGAACAGTTTTGGGATGTTCCAAATGTGGTGCTTTGTTGATGCCGATTGAAAACTGACCCACTTAAGGAGGTTGTGCCGACCCAAAATTGACCAAGGTGTTCTACTAGCGCTGCCTAATTTTATCGTTCCTACGCTCCAGCGTGGGAACGCTTCTCCCACTGCTCTAGCGGTAGGCCACTGAAATAGACACCAAAGCGCGAAGGTCGTCAGCCCCCAAGACGCTGGAGCGTGGGAACAATACAATACAAACAATACACTATCTGTTTTGGTTATGTTATAAAAAACCGCATGGACATACCACTGAAACTTAAATCCCTGCTCAAGCAGCTTAACGCCGTGATTGTGGGCAAGTCAGATCAAACGCAAGACTGTCTGGCATGCCTTTTGTCAGGGGGGCACTTGCTGATTGAAGATGTGCCTGGGGTGGGCAAAACCACGCTTGCTCATGCGCTTGCCAGAACTTTTGGGTTGCAGTTTTCACGCGTGCAATTCACGGCTGATTTGATGCCTAGTGATTTGTCGGGGGTATCAGTGTATGAGCGAACCCAGGAAAAATTTATTTTTCACCCCGGCCCACTGTTTGCTCAGGTGCTGTTAGCCGATGAAATTAACCGCGCCAGCCCCAAAACCCAAAGCGCATTGCTGGAGGCCATGGAAGAAAAACAGGTCACGATTGAAGGGCAAACGCGCCCCCTACCCTCTCCATTTTTTGTGATTGCCACGCAAAATCCGCACGATCAGTCGGGTACTTATTTGTTGCCAGATTCTCAACTGGACAGGTTTTTGATGCGAATCTCGCTGGGTTATCCGGATCGATCGGCCGAGCGTCTGCTGCTCCTGGGGGCAGATCGTCGGCAGTGGGTCGATGCGCTGCCAAGTTTGCTGACACCCGGTGAATTGCAGGTGTTACAAACCAAAGTGCAAGCCATTCATGCTGCCGAACCTTTGTTGGACTATGTGCAAAATGTGCTGGCTGCGACCCGTTCTGGGCAATGGTTTGTGCAAGGTTTAAGCCCACGTGCCGGCATGGCAGTCTTGCGTGCTGCGAAGGCGCGGGCATTGCTCAGTGGGCGTGACTATGTTGCCCCGGACGATGTGCAGGCCATTTTGCCGCAAACTGTTGCACATCGGCTCACGCCGGTCAGTCGTGCAGGTCGGGGTTCTGTGGAGCAGGTGCGCGCCATGATCGATGCCCTGCCGCTGCCTTGACTTTCAGAATTTTTCACCCCATAGCCTATATTCAGGCAGGGTTTACACGTTGGTGGCAAAACAGATTGCCATTGTCAGACCAACTGACGCTCACGCAGCGCAATGTTTATATTTTGCCAACGCGAGCAGGCTTGATGCTGGGGGTGACGTTGCTTTTGTTGCTGGTGGCTTCCATCAACTACCAGCTCAATCTGGGCTATGTACTCACCTTTTTGTTGACTGGCTGTGCTGTGGTGGCCATTCACGTCAGTCACAGCACATTGTGTGGATTAACATTAAATTTGATAGCGCCCGACGCAATACACGCGGGCGCTACAGCCATTTTTAACACCACACTTCACAATGATCGCCGTACCGTTCGCTATGGCATTGGCCTGTCTGTTCTGCATTCTGGGCAGTGGGCATGGACTGATGTTCCCAGCCAATCCGATGCACGGATTCAACTGACTTATACCCCTGATCGCCGTGGGCTGCACCGGTTGCCCACGGTGTCCATTGAGACTTTTTTTCCTCTGGGCACGTTTCGCGTTTGGGCCATGTGGCGACCTGCAGCACATCTTTTGGTCTATCCCGCTCCAGAGCCTTTTGCGCCACCTCTGCCTGTAGGTCAAACGTCAGAGGGCCTTCATGCTCACGCGCTGCGCATCAGTCACCAAGGCGAACAAGACGGCCTGCGCCCCTACCGCAGAGGAGATACCCTGAAAACCATTGTCTGGAAAAAAGCGGCCAAAACAGGTGAACTGGTCAGCCGTGACAGCACCACCTTGCAGCAGCAAACTTTGTGGCTTGACCAGCAGCAAACGGGTCTGCGCGAACCCGAAGCCCAGCTTGATCGCCTCTGCGCCTGGGTTTTGCGGGCAGATCAGCTTGGATTGACTTATGGATTGCGGCTCAGGTCAGAAGAGATTGCGCCCAACAGTGGCACAGTTCATCGGCAGCGCTGTCTGCGAGCACTGGCTTTGGCGTGAAGCGGGTGATGTATCCTAGAG
>CAIXMC010000136.1 GCA_903920405.1 uncultured beta proteobacterium | reverse complement strand
TAACGTCTGTTACTGTTACCTTGCCTGAATCGGCTCAAGAGTCGCCATCGTATATGCTTGACTTGGATTTTTCTCATTTGTCAAGCCATTAGGATAGGGTTAATAACCTAATATGTATAATCATGTATATTACTTATTAACTTAATATTAACTTCCAAGAAAAATTCTTGCACATCACTTGAAATAGTGACGGACAGGCAGTACTACCCAAACCCAACAAGGCATCATCATGACAAATTTTCGCTTCGGACGTGATGTTGCGCCCCACCTACGCCCTCCCGTCTGCTGGTATCACCCGTTGGTGCTTTTTAAAATTGCGTTGGATGTGCTGTTGTCGCTGAACCAATTCAGAAACCGCGATGAGCGTGAAAATTTCACACTGCCTTTGACGCTGATAGACCGCAGTCGAAGCAGCGACGACAATTTCTGGTTTGACTTTATGGCAGACACCGGCGATGGTGGCAATGCCACTTATGCCGTGGCCACAACAGCTCTGGCTGATTCAAAAATCGGCAGTGTCCATCGACAGGATGGCTTCCCACTTAGGATATGGTCAATAATAAGTTCCGCATTTGGCTCGTCGGATTTGGGCGCACTGCGTCGTTACAAATCGCTTATGTGGCTAGGCCACACTGCGCGATTTGCGCCTAGCATTGCATTCCAACTCTGACGGCCAAATGCGGAACTTATTATTGACCATATCCTTAGGATAATCCTCTCTTTTCAATTTTAGTGATCGTTATATGGCTCAATACGTTTTTACAATGAACAGCGTCGGCAAAATGGTGCCGCCCAAGCGCCATATCCTCAAGAATATTTCGCTGAGTTTTTTCCCCGGTGCCAAAATTGGTGTGCTTGGCACCAACGGTTCTGGCAAATCGACCCTGCTGAAAATTATGGCGGGGCTTGACAAGGATATTGAGGGAGAAGCTCTGCCCATGCCTGGCTTGAACATTGGTTATTTACCTCAAGAGCCTCAACTTGACCCTGCCCAAAATGTGCGTGAAAGCATTGAAGCTGGTATGGGCAAAGTATTTTCCGCCAAGGCACGCCTTGAAGAAGTCTATGTGGCTTATGGTGAGGAAAATGCTGATTTTGATGCCTTGGCAGTTGAGCAGGCAGAGCTTGAAGCCATCATTGCCACAGCAGGAACGGATTCTGAACATCAACTGGAAATTGCTGCCGATGCACTTCGCCTTCCACCCTGGGATGCAAAAATTGCCTTGTTATCAGGTGGTGAAAAACGTCGTGTGGCGCTGTGCCGCTTGTTGCTCTCGCACCCTGACATGCTGCTACTGGACGAACCCACCAACCACTTAGACGCTGAATCTGTTGATTGGCTTGAACAATTTTTGCAACGCTATTCAGGCACAGTAGTCGCCATCACCCATGACCGCTATTTTTTGGACAATGCTGCCGAGTGGATTCTTGAGCTTGACCGAGGTGTTGGCATTCCCTACAAGGGCAATTACAGTTCATGGATGGAACAAAAGCAGGCGCGTTTGGTACAAGAACACAAAAGCGAAGAGTCTCGCGCCAAGGCATTGAAAAAAGAGCTGGAATGGTCACGCCAAAACCCCAAGGCGCGTCAGGCCAAAAGCAAGGCTCGCTTGGCACGGTTTGAAGAACTGTCTGATTTTGAATACCAAAAGCGCAATGAAACCAATGAAATTTTCATTCCAGTGGCTGACCGTCTGGGCAACGATGTCATTGAATTTTCCAACGTGAGCAAGTCATTCGGAGATCGTTTGCTGATTGACAACTTGAGCTTTCAGGTGCCAGCAGGTGCTATTGTGGGTATTATTGGCCCCAACGGTGCTGGTAAATCCACCCTGTTTCGCATGATTTCTGGCCAGCAGCAACCTGACAGTGGCACTGTCCACATAGGTTCTACTGTCAAAATGGCGTTTGTCGATCAACACCGCGACGACTTGAGCAATGAAAAAACCGTTTGGGAAGATGTCTCAGGTGGGCTTGATATGATTAACATCGGCAAATTCACCATGGCCAGCCGTGCCTATTGCGGTCGTTTCAACTTCAATGGGGCTGATCAGCAAAAACGTGTGGGTACACTGTCGGGTGGTGAACGTGGCCGTCTGCATTTGGCCAAAACCCTGATTGCAGGCGGCAATGTGCTGATGCTCGATGAACCTTCCAACGACCTGGATGTTGAAACCTTGCGTGCGCTTGAAGAAGCTCTTCTGGAATTTGCGGGTTCTATCATGGTCATCAGCCATGACCGCTGGTTTTTAGATCGTATTGCAACTCACATTCTTGCGTGCGAGGGCAATAGCCAATGGACATTTTTTGATGGTAATTACCACGAATACGAAGCTGACAAGCGTGCGCGACTGGGTGAAGAAGGTGCCAAACCCAAGCGAGTGCGATTCAAGGCATTGCGCTGACATATAAACAGGGTAAGGATATGGTCAACAATAAGTTTTGCATTGGGCCGTCAGAGTTGGGATGCAATGTCAGGCGTCAATCGCGCAGTGTGGCCCAGCCACATAAGCCATTTGTAACGACGCAGTGCGCACAAATCTGACGATCCCAAGGCAATACTCAAAGCAAAACTTATTAGTGACCCTATCCTAAACGTGCAAATGGTTGATTCAAGACAACAACGTCAGACTTTGTTTCAGAATATCCTGGAGCAGGCAGCACTTGATGGTGAACCCTTGCTGCTGGAAGTATTGTCCGCAGTACGGCGAAAACTGGAAGAAAGTGCATTGCACGCGCCCAATGTGATAGAACAGGATCAGCACCGACTTAGTCTCAAGCTGCTCGACAGCAAAGGCAAAGCATTGGCAGAGCGTTTTACACCTTTGCTGAGAGATAATTTTCATAAAAAACGCAGGCTGGATTCGCAATTCGCATCTCTTGCGAAGGACGAATGGCACTACGGTCAGTTGCAGGGCATGAATGTGGGCCAGGCGCAAGAGCAGATGGCATTGACCTGCATACTACAAATGTCCACGCATACCACCGAAGCAGCCCTGGCCGAACTGAACGCCTACATCTGTGCCTTGTTGAATTTATCGACCATCAGACCTGAACGTAACCCTTTGCGCCCTTTGGTTTATGTAACTAGCTTGCAGGAGTTGCTCATGCAAGCCTCGGTGCCGCTGCAGATTCGCACGGACTGGATTCATCATGTGCCTGTGGCCCTTGGCAAAGCTTTGTTGGCGCTGTATGCTGGCTTGAACAAGTACTTGCGTGAGCAGGGGGTGGTGCCTTTGATTGCCGCCAAGGCTGACGGACACGCCAACGCAGCACCTGAATTGCCAAGCCAGTCCCAGCATGTGCTCGATGGCATGCGTTCCTTGCTCGCCAAAGAAATGAGTTCAGCAGCGACACAGCAGGCGCATCCCTCGACGAAATTTGACACCACGATGCCAACAGCATTCAATACCCCGACTGAGAGGCAGCAGGTCGATCAAAGGGTGGCGAGCATTGAAAAACGCCCAACGCCTGATGTCACCTTGCAAGACTCCGCGCCTGATGTGATACGCCAACAGTTGATGCTGGAGTATCGCCATACCAGTCAGGCGCTTAACCTTGAGGTAGTGTCTTTGATGGTAGAGAACCTGGTGCGCGATACGCGTTTGCTGGAGCCTATCCGGCGCGTCATTGAAAATCTGGAGCCTGCCCTGTTGCGTCTGGTTTTGGTGGATCCCTGTTTTTTTAGCGATAACCATCACCCGGCCAGACAATTACTGTTTGAATTGACCCAGCGTGGACTGGCCTTTGGGTCGGTGGAAACGCCCGAGTTTGGGGCGTTTCTGATGTCGTTGTACCGATGTGTGGTGCCATTGAGCAAGCAGCACATTCTTGACGCTGGACCGTTCGAACTGGCGTTAAACAACATGCATGCCATGTGGAAGGCAGATTTTGGTCAATACAAGCACAATGATCAGAAGGACAGCGCGGTGAAGGTACTACAAGAAGCTGAAGTGCGTCATTTGATCGCCAGGAAAATGGTCTCTGCTCTGGAGCAATTGCCTGAACTGCATCGTGTTCCTTCCAGTGTGGCTGAATTTTTATGTGGCCCTTGGGCACAAGTGATGGCGTTTGCTGAAATGCAGCACGGTACAGACACCGATGATCCTGGGCATTACAAAGAACTGGTGAATGTTTTATTATGGAGTGCCCAGCCCAATTTGACGTGCAGTAATGTGGCAAAGCTGACCAAGTTGGTGCCGCGTTTATTATCAAAGCTGCGTGAAGGCCTTAAGCTGATTGATTATCCAAGCGTCAAAACCAGCGATTTTTTTGACATTCTGCTGAAATTACATGAGCAAGCCTTCAAACCAGCTAGAACGCATGACGATGCAACGCCTGTCAAACCCGCCCAGGGTTTGACAACGAGCTTGACATCACCGCAGGATCACTGGGTGGCCCCCGCCGAGGTCAAGGTCTCAGGGTTTATGGATTTTCAAGACGATGATACGTCAACAGATGCAAAATCTGCCCCACAAGACCCCACGCCTTCAGCACCCACGGTGCTTCCAGCAGTAGGGCACTGGGTTGAAATGTGGGTGAAAGATGCGTGGTTACGAACACAACTGACCTGGATTAGCCCACAGAGCACCATGTTTTTATTCACCAGTGTTCATGGTCAAACCCAGTCCATGACACGCCGTTCTCTTGACAAAATGTTGGCAAACAACACATTACACATACTGGCGGAACAATCGATGGTTGATAGTGTCCTGGATAAGGTCGTTCAACAGGCTATACGCAACAGCCTTGACTCAAAGTTGGGGTGAACGGTTAAACCTGGATTCCTCAGTTGAACCCGCCTGAGTGGGCTACTGGCTTCTGCTTGAAAGTGCTTAAAATTTTACGCATTTTTGCCAATTTTCGGCTCTTTTGAACTCCTTGTATTTTGTAACATATTGTTTTGCAATGGATTTATAAAGACAGATAGGCGAAAAATCCCGAACTTTAGAGGGAGTAATTGGCACGCCAGTGTTACCCGAAAACAAGGGTTTTTGAACCACGCCAACTCGGATATCCTTATGCCACCGGCTGTCCCAAGTTGCGCAGTACGTCACGCACCATCTGTACCCGGTCCTTGACATGGGGCAATTCACGCTCAATGCGCAATTTTTCATTGCCTACCAGTTTGATGTGCTTGTTTTTTTGAATCAGTTGAATGATCCTAGCGGGTTCAATCGGCGGGTTTTTCTTGAAGGTCAGCGTCATCACTTGGGGTGCAGCATCCACCCTGACCACACCGTAGGGCTGGCTTAAAACTCTCAAACGATGGATATCCATGAGCGTTTGCGCAGGCGTTGGCAGTTTGCCAAAGCGGTCAATGATTTCTTCCAGCAAGACATCTATTTGATGACTGGTTGTAGCTGAAGCCAGTTTTTTATAAAAGCTCAAGCGCACATGCACATCACCACAATAGTCATCGGGCAACAAGGCTGGCGCGTGCAGGTTGATGTCGGTGGTGACATTCAAAGGTCCCAGCAGGTCTGGCTCTGTGCCGGCTTTGAGGCATCGCACTGCTTCACTGAGCATCTCGTTGTAAAGCTGAAAGCCAACTTCAAGCATATTGCCGCTCTGGTTTTCACCCAGAATTTCACCAGCACCGCGAATTTCAAGGTCGTGCATGGCCAGATAAAAGCCGCTGCCCAGTTCTTCCATGGCCACAATGGCATCCAAACGTTGCTGCGCATGTTTGGTCAGGCTTTGCTGGTCAGTCACCATCAGGTAAGCATAGGCTTGGTGGTGACTTCTGCCCACACGACCACGCAACTGGTGCAATTGGGCCAGGCCAAATTTATCAGCGCGGCTCATGACAATGGTGTTGGCGGTGGGTACATCAATACCGGTCTCGATGATGGTGGAACACAACAGCACATTGCTGCGTTGGGCTACAAAGTCGCGCATCACACCTTCTAACTGGCGCTCAGGCATTTGACCGTGGGCCACGGCAATACGGGCTTCAGGCAGCAATTCTTCAAGTCTTAAACGGCGGTTTTCAATGGTGTCCACTTCATTGTGTAAAAAATAGACCTGCCCGCCACGTTTTAACTCACGCAAAACGGCCTCACGAATCACACCATTACCTTCCGTTCTCACAAAGGTTTTGATGGCCAGACGGCGTTGCGGTGCAGTGGCAATCACGCTTAAATCACGCAGACCTTCTAGTGCCATGCCCAGTGTGCGCGGAATGGGGGTGGCCGTGAGGGTGAGTACATCCACTTCGGCGCGAAAGGCTTTCATTTTTTCCTTGTGGCGTACACCAAAACGATGCTCTTCGTCGATGATGAGCAAGCCTAAATCTTTGAATTGGGTAGATTCGCTGAGCAACTTGTGCGTACCCACCACAATATCAATGGTGCCATCGGCCACACCTTTGAGTGAAGCAGTAATTTCCTTGCCTGATCTAAAGCGGCTCATCTCGGCCACCTTCACAGGCCATTTGGCAAAGCGATCGACAAGCGTTTGGTAATGCTGCTCTGCCAAGAGCGTGGTAGGGGCTAACAATGCCACCTGTTTACCTCCTGTGATGGCAATGAAAGCAGCGCGCAAGGCCACTTCGGTTTTGCCAAAACCCACATCGCCACACACCAGCCTGTCCATGGGGCGTGGGCTGATCATGTCCTGAATGACAGCATGAATGGCAGCTTGCTGATCAGGGGTTTCTTCAAAACCAAAGTCGTTGGCAAAAATTTCGTAATCATCCGCAGAGTATCGAAATGCAAAGCCTTTTCGTGCCGCTCTGCGTGCATAAATGTTAAGCAGTTCAGCAGCAGAATCGCGCACCTGTTCGGCTGCACGGCGTTTGGCTTTGTCCCACTGGCCGCTTCCCAATTTGTGCAGCGGTGCTTCGTCCGGACTGACGCCGGTGTAGCGGCTGATCAATTGCAACTGACTGATGGGCACGTACAGCGTGGCTTTGTCGGCGTATTCCAGGTGCAAAAATTCCTGCATGTCAGCGTCGCCATTGGGCAGTGTATTGCCTACATCCAGATGGATCAGACCTCGGTAGCGGCCAATGCCGTGGGCACTATGCACCACGGGGTCGCCTATTTTTAATTCGCTCAAGTCACGGATGAGTGCTTCAACATCACTCAATTTCTCCTGCTTTTTGCGTCGGCGCGTAGTGGGAGTGATGGCGAACAGTTCGGTCTCTGTCACAAAGTCAATGCCCTCGTCCAGCCAACCAAAACCGTTGGCCAGACTGCATGTGGCTATGCCCATTTTTTCGTGGCTGTGCAAAAAGTCGTCGAGCGAATCAAACGTTGGCAACTCGAAACTGCCGTGATGCAAAAAGTCAAGCAAACTTGCGCGCCGGCCATCGCTTTCTGCCAACACCAAAATTCGATGGCTGGTGTTTTGGATGTGTTTGTTAAGCCTTGCAAGAGGTTCATCAGCGCCCCGCTCGACGGTCAGGTCTCCTAAGCGCACAAAATGTTGATTGTCTTGTTCGTCGGGTGTTGGACGCAAGGCCAGTTGCGCATGGTGGTTCACCCGCGTATAAAACTGCTCGGAACTTAAAAACAGGGTACCGGGGGGCAGAACGGGGCGATCCAGGTCGCCTTGCGCCAAACGGTAGCGCTCGTTCGCATCTTTCCAAAAATGTGAAAAAGCCGGCTCCAAATCGCCATGCAGCACGACCGTGGCATCTTTGCCCAAGTAATCAAACACCGTGGCTGTGTCTTCAAAAAACAGGGGCAGGTAATACTCAATGCCCGCAGTGGCCATGCCGCTGCCAATGTCTTTGTAAATCCGGCTTCGAGTGGGGTCGCCATCAAACAGTTCACACCAACGGTTGCGAAAACGCTTGCATGATTCGTCGTCCATTGGAAACTCATGCCCGGGCAACAGACGCACTTCAGGCACCGGGTAGAGGCTGCGCTGAGTGTCAGTGTCAAAAGTGCGAATGCTGTCAATCTCATCGTCAAACAAATCAACACGATAGGGCACAGGGCTGCCCATGGGGAACAGGTCAATCAAGCCACCCCGCACGGCATACTCGCCCGGACTCACCACTTGCGTCACATGGCTGTAGCCTGCCAGTGTCAGTTGGGCTTTCAGCTTGGCATCATTGAGTTGTTGTTTGACTTTGAAATGAAACGTAGTCCCCGCTAAAAATCTGGGCGGTGCCAGCCGGTAAAGGGCTGTTGTTGCACTGACCAAAACCACATCAGCACCTGTGGCTTTGTCGTGCTGACTGATGCGCCAAAGGGTGGCCAATCGTTCGCTGATCAAATCCTGGTGCGGTGAAAAAGTGTCATAGGGCAGGGTTTCCCAATCCGGAAACAACACACAGCGAAGACCTGGTGCAAAAAAAACCATCTCATCCATCAACCGCTGGGCATCTGATGCGTCAGTCGTGACGATGGCTGTGACCTTGCCAATGGCTTTTTCGCGCAGTGCCAAGTGTGCCAACAGTAGTGCGTCAGAAGAACCTGTAGGACGGGGCAGTGAGTAGCGCTTGCCGAGGGTGAGTTTGGGTATATCCATACGTTTTGACCAGTGCAAATGCCAACACCCCGCACGACAATGTGCAGGGTGTTGGCATTTGTACTGAATTTTAGGCTGAAGTTCCAGCCGATTAGGCGATACGTATCTGTCGATATCTCCTATGAATAGTGTCCACAATAAGTTCCGCATTTGGCTCGTCAGATTTGGGCGCACTGCGTCGTTACAAATCGCTGATGTGGCTGGGCCACACTGCACGATTTGCGCCTAGCACTGCATCTTTAACTCTGACGGCCAAATGCGGAACTTATTGTGGACCATATCCTAAGGATGTGGTCAGTAATAAGTTCCCCATTTGGCTCGTCAGATTTGGGCGCACTGCGTCGTTACAAAACGCTTATGTGGCATGGCCACATAAGCGATTTGCGCCTAGCATTGCATCTTTAACTCTGACGGCCAAATGGGGAACTTATTACTGACCACATCCTAAGTGGGAAGCCACAGTTTTCAACACTTCTGATTGCACCCCGACTGGACAGCGCCACCTGTAAACATCACCACGCTATTGACTGGCAGCGGTGTCCAGATTTCGTTGTCCGTCAATGGTAAGGTGGCAATCAACACGACGCGGTCCCCTGGTAATGTCACTTCATTGAAATCGACCGTCACGTCCTGATCCTTGAGGTGAGCGACAGCGAAGGGAGACTGACGAACGATGTAATGCAGTTCAGTAGATCGGTGGGCAAACATGCCATCACCGTTTGAGAGTAGAAAATTAAAGAGTCCATAGGGTCTGACTTGCGCAGCAAAATCTTCCAGTGCCCAACGCAGGGAATGACAATCGGGAGCACCCGTTGGAAAGCAGATGCGAAGTGTTTGTAACAGGTGACAGAAAACCAGTTCGCTATCGGTCTGCCCAACCGGTAAAAAGCTGCCATCAAGCGCCGGCGCATAGCCGTCGAGATGGCCGTTGTGAGCAAAAATCCAGTAACGACCCCAAAGTTCGCGCATGAAGGGATGGGTATTTTCAAGACTGACCGTCCCTTGTGTTGCCTTGCGGATATGGGCGATAACGTTGAGCGAACGAATCGGGTAACGGCGAACCAGTTCGGCGACCGGCGATTCACATGATGGCTTCGGATCAAGAAAGACACGCACACCACGCCCCTCAAAGAAAGCGATTCCCCATCCGTCCCGGTGGACATTGGTCGCTCCACCACGCGCCTGAAAGCCAGTGAAAGAAAAGCAGATATCGGTGGGGACATTGCAGTTCATCCCGAGTAGTTCACACATAAAAATACTTTGTTGGTAATAGCTTCAGACTGGGTGAATTTGTTCTGAAGGCAAGTTGTTGAATTTTCGTCATTCCCGCGAAGGCGGGAATCTAGTGCATTCTGGATTCCGGCTTCCCACTTAAGGCGGG
>CAIXMC010000135.1 GCA_903920405.1 uncultured beta proteobacterium | reverse complement strand
GTTCTGGCATTGTTCTGGGAGCGCGTGTTCCCATTGCTTTGACCAGCCGCGCTGAAGGTGCCTCCAACCGCGTGTCTTCGGCCTTGTTGGCGCTGTTGGTGGCGCACAATTCACGACGCACACAGGCACGCGTGATCTGGTAAGTCTTATTATTGACCATATCCCAAGGATTATCAAATGAGCATTCTGACCGTCAACGCCGGGTCTTCAACACTTAAATTTTCGCTCTATCCCTACACGGATCAGCAAGTGCTTCCGCAGATTTTGAGCGGATGCATCGAAGGTCTTGAACCCGGTGGCGCGCCCCAACTGACCTGGCTTTGGCAGGGAAAATACCATGCGCGTGACCTGCATTTTGAGCCAGGCCCGGCATTTGCTCAAGCTCTGCATAGTTTGCGCCAACTGCTCGGTGAAATCGACGGTGTCACCACCCCCAAGGTCGTGGCACACAGGGTGGTGCATGGTGGCAAGCAATACCGCAGCAGTGTGCTAGTGGATGACAAAGTCCTCGCTGATCTGACTGGCCTGATTTCTTTGGCACCGCTGCACCAACCGCACAATTTGGAAGGCATTCGCGCTTTTACCCAAGCCTTTGACCAAGTCCCTCAGGTGGCCTGCTTTGACACCGCGTTTCACGCTACTCTGCCAGAGGTCAATTACCGTTTTGCCTTGCCTGAAGTTTTATTCAAGCAGGGGTTGCGCCGTTACGGATTTCATGGGTTGTCTTACCAATACGTGATGGGAGCACTGCAACAGCACACTGAGCGTGCCAGTGGGCGGGTGCTGATGGCGCACTTGGGCAATGGTGCGAGCTTATGCGCTGCCCGCAATGGCCATAGTTGTGCAACCACCATGGGTTTTTCGGCTTTGGACGGGTTGATGATGGGAACCCGCACAGGCTCACTGGATGCGGGTGTTATGCTCTATTTATTAGAGCAAGGTTGGGATCACGATCGCCTGCAACAGTTGTTTTATAAGCAAAGCGGTTTGCTGGGTGTGTCGGGGATGTCGGCTGACATGCGACATCTGCGGCAGGATCACAGTGACCGTGCCAAACTGGCCATCGAGATGTTTGTCTATCGCATGGTGTATGAAAGCGGTGCCATGATGGCCTGTTTACAAGGGCTTGATGTGCTCGCATTCAGCGGCGGCATTGGTGAGCACGATATGAACTTGCGCCGTGAAGTCACTCGAAGGTTGGGATGGATGGGTGTGGAAATTGATGCCGACCTGAACACACAAGCCACCCGCCATGCCATCATGGCCATCCATACACCGGCCAGTCGTGTTGAAGTTTGGGTAGTTCCCACCGATGAAGGCATCGTTTGCGCACGTGAAGCAGCGCAATTGATCAGCCGGTAAGGATATGGTCAACAATAAGGATGATGCTTAGGATGTGGTCAGTAATAAGTTCCCCATTTGGCTCGTCAGATTTGGGCGCACTGCGTCGTTACAAATCGCTTATGTGGCATGGCCACACCGCGCGATTTGCGCCTAGCATTGCCTCCCAACTCTGACGGCCAAATGGG
>CAIXMC010000134.1 GCA_903920405.1 uncultured beta proteobacterium | reverse complement strand
CCCATTTGGCCGTCAGAGTTGGGAGGCAATGCTAGGCGCAAATCGCGCGGTGTGGCCATGCCACATAAGCGATTTGTAACGACGCAGTGCGCCCAAATCTGACGAGCCAAATGGGGAACTTATTACTGACCACATCCTAAGTGAGGTGGACACTTGCACCCTCATTCATATTGCATCGTATTTTATAGCAGACAACGCAATACCCAAGCGCCCTACAGGCCATTTTCATACATAAAATCACCGTCAATGAAGACGGTGATTTGGGTGCAGTTGCGCTGCACTTTCTTTCAAAACAGGCATGTCAGATGCTTCGGCCAGCTTTAACCAGTGAGCAGCATAAGACGAGTCGCTGTGAAAGCGATCCGCGTCAATCCACCATCCATGACCTGCCATCAGCCACTTGAAATCAACATATTGCAGGAACGAGCGGCGTTCGCTGGTCATGACAAATGCCTGCATCGGTGTGTCAGTATGGGTTTGCACGATGAACTCCTTTCATGCGATTGAGCTACCTTCATAACGGCAGTATGAGTCAAACACAATAGGGGCATAGATTGAAAAAGCAGGGGAAAGGTGGGATTCATTCAATCCTTTAGTTCATCAAAAGCAGCCATCAATTCAGGCACTGCCACAAACAAATCCGCCACCAGTCCGTAATCGGCCACTTTGAAAATGGGGGCATCGGGGTCTTTGTTGATGGCCACAATCACGCGGCTGTCTTTCATGCCGGTCAAGTGCTGAATGGCCCCGCTAATGCCTATGGCAATGTACAGATCAGGTGCCACAATTTTTCCGGTTTGACCCACTTGCCAGTCGTTGGGTGCATAGCCGGCATCTACGGCCGCACGGCTTGCCCCCACTGCTGCGCCCAGTTTGTCAGCTAACGGAGTCATCAGTGCATTGAAATGTTCAACAGAACCCAAAGCGCGCCCTCCACTGACGACCACTTTGGCAGCACCCAGATCGGGGCGGTTGTTTTTGACGATGTCTTGACCCACATACATTGTGTGGCCTGGCACAGCAACAGGTGCTCTATTTTCAGTAGTGGCTAACGCTTGTCCCGTCTGCGTTGCAGCCATAAAACATGTAGAACGCACCGTCATCACACAGGTGGCATCCGTGCTTTGCACGGTGGCAACGGCGTTGCCCGCATAGATGGGGCGCTCAAACGTATTGGGGCTGATCACCCGCGTGATGTCAGAAATTTGCCCCACATCCAGCCTGGCCGCCACACGCGGTGCGATATTTTTGCCCGATGCCGTTGCAGAAAACACAATGTGGCTGTAGGGGGCGGCCAGTGCCAAAACTTGCTCGGTCATGTTTTCAGCCACAGAGTGCGCAAGTGTGATGTCATCCACATGCAGCACTTTGTCAACCCCAGCGATGCGAGCGGCTGCCGTGGCCACTGCACTGGCTTCATGTCCGGCAACCAAAACATGCACATCCCCACCCAACAGGGCGGCTGCGGTCACAGCATTCAGGGTCACGGGCTTAAGGGTGACGTTGTCGTGTTCGGCAATGACGAGTGTTGTCATGGGGTAACTCCCAGAGGCAGATAGCCTTGGCTTTTGAGTTGGGCGACCAGTGTGGCCACGTCCTTGACCTTGATGCCCGCTTTACGCTCTAGTGGTTCGGTGACTTTCAGGGTTTTGATGTGGGAGACTACATTCACCCCTAAATCTTCTGGCGTGATGATTTGCAGAGGCTTTTTCCTGGCCTTGATGATGTTGGGCAAGGTCACATAGCGAGGCTCGTTCAGGCGAAGGTCTGTCGTGATGACAGCAGGCAGGGTGACGCACAAAGTTTCAAGACCACCGTCCATTTCACGCGTGACCGTGGCCTTGCCTTTGGCCTCGATCACAACTTTGCTGGCGCAGGTGACCTGTGGCCTGTCCATCAGGGCTGCAAGCATTTGACCCACCTGATGGCAGTCATCATCAATGGCCTGTTTGCCCAGCATGATCATGTCAGGATGTTCTTTGTCCACAATGGCCTTGAGCAGTTTGGCAACGGCCAAAGGCCAAAGGTCGGCGGTGGATTCGACCAAAATGGCACGGTCAGCACCCAGCGCCAAAGCGGTGCGCAAGGTTTCCTGACACTGGGCCACACCGCAAGAAACGGCCACAATATCATTCACCAAGCCTTTTTCCTTCAGACGAACAGCCTCTTCGATGGCAATTTCATCAAAGGGGTTCATGCTCATTTTGACGTGGGTGGTATCGACTGCCGTGTGGTCCGATTTGACACGGACATTCACGTTGTAATCCACCACGCGCTTGACTGCAACCAGAATTTTCATAACGTTTATCAGGCTGAATTGTGTTGATGCCCAAGATTGAACCAGCCACATCCATCGGGCAATAAAAAAAAACGCAGTCCGAGCGATCGTCCTGCGAATTGGTACAGACTCATCAGGTGATGAATTCAGGGCGTTCAAGCCTGAATTCAACCCTGACTAATCACCAAAGCAAATACCCAAATCACGCCCTGTTTGCAAGGTGTCGCAGTTAAGCGGAACACCTCGCATGTGACCGGCAACCTCTTCAAGCGCCACAT
>CAIXMC010000133.1 GCA_903920405.1 uncultured beta proteobacterium | reverse complement strand
CCCATTTGGCCGTTAGAGTTGGGATGCAATGCTAGGCGCAAATCGCGCGGTGTGGCCATGCCACATAAGCGATTTGTAACGACGCAGTGCGCCCAAATCTGACGAGCCAAATGGGGAACTTATTACTGACCACATCCTTAGCTATCATGATATCTGAATCGGCTTGCGACTCCATCTCTGCCCCGCCTTAAGTGGGAAGCCCGTTTCCGGATTTGGCATTACGATCGCTCCCAAAACCGGATTGAATTGCGTCCAGCGTCTTTGGCCTGGTACATCGCGCTATCAGCCCATTTCAGAATGTCTGTCTGACTGGCCTCGTTGCCAGAAAATATCACCACACCGATGCTGGCCGTGCAATGGTATTCTATGGTTCTGTGATCAGACTGCGTGACCTGCAACTGGTATGGTTCTGACAAAGTCGCCTTGAGTTTCTCGGCAACAACCATCGCCTGTGATGTGGACACAGTCGTATCAACGTCGAGTTCTCCAAGAACAACGACAAATTCATCCCCGCCAAAACGAGCCACTGTGTCAATCTGACGTACACAAGCAGTCAGACGATTTGCTACCTCTACCAGCAGCAAGTCACCCACCAGATGGCCTTGCTTGTCGTTGAGATATTTGAAGTTGTCGAGATCTAGCACTATGACCGCGTAATAGGATGCACTACGCTTGCTGGCAGCTATCGTCTGACTCAGGCGATCGTCGAGTAATCGACGGTTTGCCAATTTTGTCAGCGGGTCGTAGTAAGCAAGGTGCCAGACCTGATCTTCGAGTTGTTTGCGCTTCGTCGTTTCAATTTTGACGGCAACATAGTGTGTTACAACACCCAGCGCGCTTTTGATGGGCGCGATGTGCGTATCTTCCCAATAAATTTCTCCGTTTTTACGTCGGTTGATCAGTTCACCTCGCCAAACCTGGCCACAAGTCAGTTGTTGCCACATTGAACTATAGGTTGCTTTAGACATTTGTTTGGATTGCCACAAGCGGGGATTTTGTTCAAGTACATCTGCAGAACTATAGCCAGTCACTTCAGTGAATTGAGGATTCACGTACTCAATGCAGGCATTCAAATCTGTGATGACCACCGAGGCTGGACTTTGCTCTACTGCCACGGACAGTTTACGAAGAATGTCTTCTGACTTCTGTCGCCTGGTGACTTCCTTTTCCAATTGAAGGCGCTTGGCTTCAACTTGTTGTCGCAATTGCTCGCGATCCAAGAGATTACGGATGCGATGACGAGCGATTGCCAGATTCACGGGCTTTGTGATGTAGTCAGACGCACCCAGTTCCAGTCCTGCTATTTCTGATTCTAAGTCGTACATCGCTGTGACAAAAATGATAGGAACGTCTTTCAACGTGGGTTGTGCCCTTAATCGTATGAATGTTTCATAGCCATCCATCTCAGGCATCATCACATCCAGCAAAATCAAGCTCGGTGGTGATTGTGATGCCAGCGTGAGTCCCATCTTGCCTGAATTAGCAATTTGCAGGGTGAATTCATCATCCAGGGCAAACCCCAGCGTCAATAGGTTGTCGGGTTCATCGTCAATCGCAAGAATTATTGGCTTTGCGTTCGTCATCATAGTGTGTGCTCGGTGTAGTTGGCAGCAAGACAACTTAAACGATTGAGCGTTTCATTAAGTTTGAGGGAATTCAATAGAAGACCTATCTCGTGCATCTCTGCTTCAATATCAGTCCCTTTAACCAGTATCTGCAATGCCTTGAAGCGGGTGACAGCACTAAACATATTCTGTGCCAACAGAGGTTTTATTTCCTCGACAAGCGCCACAAAAAGATGACGGTCTAGTGGTTTGATGACCCTATCAGATGGCGAAGTGTTGACAACTTGCCTGACTTCTACCGTGTTTGACATCGGTAGCCACTTGTATAAAGTCACTTTCAGTACATCAAACGCGATGGGCTTGGTCAGAACGTCGTCCATACCCACAGCCAAGCAATTCTGACGATCTTCTAAATACGCATAAGCTGTCAAGGCAATAATCGGTACGCGTGGCCGGTTGTTGTTGATTTCCCACTGGCGTATCAGTGTAGTCGCCTCGTATCCATCCATGACTGGCATGTGCAAATCCATCAGGACAAGGTCTGGACAATCACCTTGGGTGATGACGTTCAGTGCATGCTGGCCGTCGCGGGCTGACATCACACTGACACCGAGTCTTGTCAATAAGGATTCGATCACTATGCGATTGGTAGCGTTGTCTTCGACCACCAACACGCGCCCAGCCAACAGGTCAGGTATCCTAATAGCTTTGGCTGACACCAGACATTCAGAATTGCTGTGGTTATCATCGTTTGCGACCTGTTGGACTCGCAAACTAAACCAAAATCTGGATCCATTGCCAGCTACGCTTTCGATACCAACATTACCGCCCATCATCTTGGCTAGTTCGCTCACAATGGACAAACCTAGCCCTGTGCCGCCAAATTGACGCGTGATTGAATTATCGGTTTGCGAAAACGGCTTAAAGAGAAGATTAATTTTGTCAGGCGGTATTCCTATACCTGTATCGCTTACCGAAAATTCCAGCAGGGCTGACTCACCATCTCGTTCAATTTCGACACCTTCCATACGAACGAAACCTTTCTTGGTGAATTTGATGGCATTACACACTAGGTTCGAGAGCATCTGACGAATACGGGTCGCGTCAGACAGGTAGCGACTGTCCGGCAAGCCTTTCCACTGGTATTCGAGATGCAGACCCTTGGCAAGCGCCATGCCAGAAAACAGCATGTGGGTATCACGGAGAATCGAATTGGGTCTAAAGTTGACACTCTCCATCTCAAATTTTCCGGACTCGATTTTTGCCAAGTCAAGAATGTCGTTAAGCAGCGCCAACAATGCCTGTCCAGAAGACAAAATGATTTTGACATACTCATGACGCTCGTTTTCTATCGAGTTTTGCATCAAAAGTTGCGCCATGCCCAAAATGCCATTCATGGGAGTGCGAAGCTCATGCGACATCGTGGCAAGGAATCGGCTTTTGGAGATGTTGGCCGCATCTGCGGTTACCTTGGCCTGGATCAGATCGGCCTCAGTGAGTTTCAATGTCGATATATCCACAAATGCCCAGATCATTACTTCATGGTCTGAAGGAAGACGCGAACCTGAAATGTCAAACCATTTCAAAGAACCATTCTTGTGACACCACTGAATCTGCCTATGGAAAACCAGTCCAGCATTTATTTCACCGTAGGCATCCCGACCAAAGGCTTCAAACGTATCGTCATTCTGATAAAAAATCCTGGTTGACAGGTCACACATTTCATGAGTTTCATAACCAAGCATTTTTGCCGCAGCGTGGTTCGCCCATCGAATCACACGTTGGGACATGATGAAGAAGCCTACCACCTCGCTTTCCAAAATGGCATTTTTATCAGCCAGTAATTTGGCCAATTTGACTTCTACAGACTTACGTTCCGTGATGTCCTGCACAAAGCCAAAAATCTTGATAGGGGTTCCATGATCATCCCATTCAATCTTGCTAATGGCGTGGATGACCTTGGTTGGCAAACCACCAACGGGCTGTATGGTGAACTCACCGCTATAGGAATGGCTCTGACTGATCAAATCAACCAAAACCTGGCGAATCGGATCATGTTCAGGAATACCATCCAAAAAGTCATCCAGAGGGTAATCTGCGATGTCGGCTGGAAACCCAAACTTGCCCGCCAAAGTCTGGCGAATCAGATCACGGTGCTGAGGCACACAAGCCAGAAAGTTGTCTAAAGGATAATCTGAGATGTTGGTTGGTAACCCAAATATGTTCAGCATTTGGATCGATGCACTAACGATGTCGGTGTTGATGTCATAGACACACGACCCGGTACAACCGATCCGTTGCGATATGGTTATCTGCATTTCACTGAGCCTGATCGTAGTCTTCAACTTCTTGTACATCGCCACATAGTTCATGAAATTTCTGACTCGTAGCCGAATAATCTCCCCATCAATCGGCTTACTGACAAAATCAACGGCACCCAGCGACAGGCATTGCGATAGTGTTTGGTTGTCGCTTTTGGCGGTGACAAAAATGATCGGGATATTTGCGGAGCTAGGGTACTCACGCATACGACGCGCCACCTGAAGGCCGTCCATGCCCGGCATCATGATGTCAAGCAGTACCAGGTCAGGTGGCGTATCTGATCTGCAAATAGATAAGGCTTCTTCACCACTGCTGACCCTGCGTATAGGGTAATTTTTCTTGAATAATCGCAACAGCAAAAGCTGGCTGTTTATATCATCATCCACAATCAAAATATTGGGACGAGAGTCGTTTTGTAACGTCAAATCGGGGCAAGACGACACTGATTGCGCCATAGGCATGGCAGATGCTTGCGATAGAAATTGATCCGCCTTCGGGTATTGCAATGCCATGATTTTCTGAATGTGTGTAGCCAGAAGCTGCGTTGTGTAGGGCTTGAACAGGATGTCGTTGACACTAGGAGGCTGTCGGGCTTGAAGGTGTAAACTATTGATTTTTAATGATTTTCACAATAATGCGAATTTCGAATTATCTTTATAAATCAACAGTTTATCAATCAATCCCGACAGCCTGCTAGCATCAAGGATTTCTGTAATTATAGGTAACTACTCAGGTCTTACACATCAATGACTTACGGTCAAGTTTTACGTAAAAACGGCTTCCCACTTAAGGCGGGACAAATTGCAATGTAGCGACGGCAACTGACTTCGTATGAATCGGCTTGCGACTTCATTT
>CAIXMC010000132.1 GCA_903920405.1 uncultured beta proteobacterium | reverse complement strand
CTTGCGTTTTGTTCATGCCATCGGCGTTACCGATTTGCTACAAAGTCAAACCAATGGCATCCGTAATTTGATGATTCACCGCTATCTGGATTTACCGGTCAGTTTGCCGCCTATGGAGATACAGGCAAAAATTGTCGCTGACGTGCAGTCATTACAAAGCCAAGCCACGGCCTTGCGCCAGCAAGCCCTGCAAAAGCTTGACGCAGCCAAGGCACAGGTTGAACATTTGATTTTTGGATCCGATTAAAGCCATGATCACGCCACTGCAAAATACGGTGACACATTCAACAACGATCAACGAGGAGAACTGACATGCCCACCATCAGCATTTTTTACGGCATTGTGATTGCCATGTATTTCAGGGATGTCCAGCGAAACCACTTGCCGCACATTCATGCACGCTACCAAAATGCCAACGCAGTATTTGCTATCGAAGACGGCTGTTTGTTGGACGGCGAATTTCCGCCGAACAAAACACGGCTGGTGCAGGCCTGGATCGAAATTCACCGTGAAGACCTTCAAGCCGATTGGGCATTGGCCGTCGCGGGTGAAGAGCCATTGCATATTGCGCCGCTTCTATTGCGCCGCTTCAATAAGGACAATGCCATGTTGATCGACGTGCTATCCGTTCAACCCCAAGCGGACAACCGGCTGCTGCTGGAATTTGAAAATGGTGAGTGGCGTGTTTTTGACATGACCCCGCTTCTGGCACAAAAACCGTGGATTCGCATCAAGTCTTCCGCCTTGTTTAACCGCGCTTTTGTCGAGAACGGCACAGTGGCCTGGCCGGGCAACATCGACATCGCCCCAGAAACGCTGTACGACCTGTCAACGCCGGTGCGGCAGTGACATGCCTTGCGGTATGGGCCGCATATTGGCCCCAGCGTGGACATACTGCTGCGGCTGGACTTGCGCTACCGCAACCAACAGCACAACACGATGATTTTCCGTGACCCTCTCGACACCGACGCGCATGAAGTGGCGATGAAAACCATCTTGCAGGCAAGCAGCCACAACGCCGGGCTGCGCTGGACAGCGCGATTTTTGTACGCTTTAGGCGTATGATACAGCCATGCAATACGAATTCATCGAGTCAAGCCTCTTCACCAAGATGGTCTATGACTACTTGAGCGAAGACGATTACACGGCGTTTCAACAGTTTCTCATGGAGCAACCCGAGGCTGGCGCTGTGGTCAAAGGCTCGGGCGGTGTGCGCAAGGTGCGCTGGGCACGCACCGGTGCCGGCAAGTCGGGCGGTGTGCGTGTGTGCTATTACAAACGCAATGCAGCAGGGCAAATTTTGCTACTGGTGATCTATGCCAAAAGTGTGCAAGCCAGTATTTCCGGGGCGGTGTTAAAACAATTGAAGGAGCTACTCACATGATGACAGACGAACAACTCAATGCGCGTGACACAAGGCGCGATGTCGGTGCAGAACTGCTGGCCGCTGTGCAAGAGCTGCAAGCCGGGCAACCCAGCCGCAAAATCACCTTTGATCCACTGCCAGACGGCAGTGTGCGCCGTACTGTGACATTGGCCGAGGGTGTGGTGCAAAGTCAGGAAGTACTCAGTGGCCCCAAGTGGCAATTATTGGCTGCACGCACACAAGCGGGTTTGTCGCAATCTGAATTTGCACGTGCCACTGGCTTATCGGTACGCACGTTGCAAGAATGGGAACAGGGTCGAAAAGTCCCCAGCAAAGCAGCGCAAAGTTTACTCAAGTTGGTCAGCCGACATCCGTATCTGCTGGCCGAGCTGGCCTAAATAAAGTGCCCACCGGTTATCTCTGTTTTATGCCTGTAACCCTTGCTGGCTCTACGTTGGTAGCTATCAATTTTGGTAAAAATGGGGGAACTTCCCCTGCCAAGAAAACCACGTGAGCGAATCAAACGTAACCCATTGATATTGCATTTGTCCCGCCTTAAGTGAGAAGCCAAAATCTGCTTCATAATGGCTCACCCATTCACTCAAAAGGACATTGCCATGGGACTTGCAGCCCAAAAACTCGTTTTTACCGCCGACGACTACCTTTCGTGGGAACCTTCGCAGTTGGATCGTCACGAATACCTTGATGGCGAGGTCTTTGCCATGGCGGGTGCCGAAGACTGCCACGTCACCGTAGCGATGAACATTGCTTTCGCACTGCGCCAACACCTCAGTGGCAGCGCGTGCCGTACCTACATGAGCGACATGCGTTTGCATGTTGCTGCTGCCAACAGTTACTTTTACCCCGACGTGATGGTCACCTGCCATGCGCTTGACCTGGCCAGCCCAATGGTCAAGACAGCCCCCAAGCTCCTCATTGAAGTGCTTTCCCCCAGCACCGCCGCCTACGATCGGGGACAAAAATTCAGCTACTACCGCAGCTTGGGTAGCCTTGAAGAATATGTGCTGATTGACCCAGACACCCGCTGCACCGACTGTTATCAAAAAAATGCCGATGGTCTGTGGGTGCTGCACCCCTTCGCTGTTGGTGAGTCTGTTGCCTTGACCAGTGTGTCACTGGTACTGAGTGCGACGCAGTTGTTTGCCGATGTTTTGGATGTCTGATGATGATTAGACTTGATTGAAAACCTGGGCACTGGTTCAGTTTAATGACTTATCAAAGTTATTTATTTTTAACAGATGTTGCGGAAGAATTTCATATCCTAAGCAGGCAATGCGATCTGATGATCAACACTGAACTGGTAGTCTTTGAAAATATGTTCGGCGCTTAATAATTTGAAACTGCCATCTGCTTCGCGCCGTGTAGTGTCTTTAAGCCTGTAGGTGGTATGCCCACATGTCCAGCACTTGAAATTGCGCATTTGGGTACACAGGCAGGTTTTGTCCTTGACCGATAAATTTTTACCGTCCGGGTGCAATGCCAGTTCACGGTTATAGGCAACAATGTAAGCGCAATTGCCCGAACCGTCAAGCAAATAACCGTAAGACTCACAGTTGGGGCGAATGCTGTCCCCAATCGCGGGGGAGCTTTTTAGCATGCGCATGGGGTAGCCCGTGGGTGAAATGGTATTGACTTCAATATCCTCTTCATTGGCACAGTAGTAGTGTTGTTTGACATCTGCTGGCAAACCGCACTCGTGAGACACCGTAAAGCGGGTAGCCACCTGAACTGCTGCTGCGCCACCTTCTAAAAACGACACAGCATCGCTGCCGGTAAAAATGCCACCGGCAGCAATCACGGGAATGGAAAGATGCTCCTGTTTAAGGTATTGAATGACCTCAGCGGTGATGGTGACCAAATCATACTGCGCCCAGTCTAGGCCAAAGCCCAAATGTCCGCCGGCCAAGGGGCCTTCAACCACTACAAAATCAGGCAGACGATTGAGCCTAGCGCTCTTGCGCAAAAATAGTTGCAAGGCACGCAATGACGAGATGATGATGCCCAGTTTGGCATCACGAAACCTGGGGTGATCGGCAATCAGCGCGAATGAACCCAGGTGCAAACCAGCGCTCAAGGTAATGCCGTCAATTCCAGCATCCAGGGCGGAAGCCATGCGCACTTGCAGGGTTTCACGCGGGCCATTCATGGTCAGCTTTTCCATGCAATTGACAAAAATTAAACCATCGCCCTTTTTGGCTTCCATGGTGGCACCCACATGGCGACGCGTAGCATCGGCCAGAATGTCAAGGTCAAACTTGACATCTGATTTATCAGTGTTGTGGATGTTGTATTTATACAGACGGGTTTTGTCTTTCACAAAACTGGTGTCAAAACGCCTGTCAGACACGACGTTAACCATGGCATCTGAAATGTGCCCAATACCGCCCAGACGCGCAGCTTCCAGGGCCAGCTCAGCCGTCGAAATATCAACACCCATACCGCCCACCACTATTGGCACGTATTCTTGTTTGCCGAATGTCAGGCGAAAATCATCCACACGTTTCATGAAAATCCTTGAGGCATTGGGCCACCTCGATAGAGCCAGGGTAAAGAAATTGCCCACCCGAGTTCGATAGTTATCACTGTAATCAAACTTGGATGCACAAAGGAGTATAGGCAGCGAAGAAGCCAACAAATTGACAAGACAATAACATCTTGAACCGTCTTTATTCTAGCTGTCCCCTTGAATTTATATCGTGCTGCTGTGTCGTAGCGGCAATGAGCAATGGTTTGTTGATGAAAAACCTATTGGCTCATGAGAAAATCACACGTTACCCTCAACCCACAACACCAGGATTATTTCGCATGGAAGTAGAACGCATCAACGCCATTGGCAACAAACTCTCTGACCTGAGCGCTCGCTCTTTTGATTTACGGGGGTATCTTTGACTTCGATGCCAAATTTGAGCGTCTCAGAACCGTTAATGCTTCGCTGGAAGACCCTACCGTCTGGAATGACCCCAAACGCGCCCAGGAGTTGGGAAAAGAAAAAAAATTGCTTGATGATGTGGTGCTGACGCTTACCCATTTGCAAGACCATCTGTCAGACAACACCGAGCTTTTTGAAATGAGCCGTGACGATGGCGACCATGCCAGCTTGCTCACCATTGAAACCGAGACAGCGCAACTTGAAGACACCATCAAGGGATTGGAATTTCGTCGCATGTTTAACAATCCGGCTGACCCCCTCAATTGCTTTTTGGACATTCAGGCAGGCGCAGGTGGCACAGAGGCTTGCGACTGGGCTGCCATGTTGCTGCGCCAATACTCACGTTATGCTGATCGCAAAGGCTTCAAAATTGAACTGCAGGATGAAACCCCTGGCGACACCGCAGGCATCAAAGGCGCCACCATCAAAATTGAAGGTGATTACGCGTTTGGCCTGTTGCGCACTGAAACCGGTGTTCACCGGCTGGTGCGAAAAAGCCCGTTTGACTCTTCAGGCGGTCGCCATACTTCGTTTGCATCTGTCTTTGTTTATCCTGAAATTGACGATTCCATTCAGATTGACATCAACCCTGCTGACGTGCGTATTGATACCTTTCGTGCCAGCGGGGCAGGGGGGCAGCACATCAATAAAACCGATTCTGCCGTTCGCCTGACGCACATTCCCACCAACATTGTGGTGCAGTGCCAAGATGGACGCAGCCAACACAGCAACCGCGACGTAGCCTGGAAACGCTTGCGCAGTCGCCTGTACGACCATGAAATGCGCAAACGCCAG
>CAIXMC010000131.1 GCA_903920405.1 uncultured beta proteobacterium | reverse complement strand
CCCATTTGGCTCGTCAGATTTGGGCGCACTGCGTCGTTACAAATCGCTTATGTGGCATGGCCACACCGCGCGATTTGCGCCTAGCATTGCATCCCAACTCTGACGGCCAAATGGGGAACTTATTACTGACCACATCCTTATTGAGAAGTTACCTTTTGTCTTGTCAAAATTCTTGCTGACATCAAAAGGATGACCTCTGTCAGCAGCGACAATCACAAAAAATTGACAAGGACAGTGAATGACCATACCCCACGCCATCACCCCACAAGAAGCGCTGCTGCGCACCATTGAACACCGTGAAATTTTTCATGACGAGATGTTGCACATCGTTCGTCAAATCATGAACGGTGAATGGTCGCCGGTGATGCTTGCGGCCTTCATCACCGGCCTTCGCGTCAAAAAAGAAACCATCGGCGAAATCACCGCAGCAGCACAGGTGATGCGCGAGTTTTCCACCAAGGTCGATGTGGCTGACAAAACGCATTTGGTGGATATTGTGGGAACGGGGGGGGATGGATCGCACACATTTAACATTTCAACCTGCGCCATGTTTGTGGCAGCAGCAGCAGGGGCCAGGGTGTGCAAGCATGGCGGGCGAAGTGTGAGCAGCAAAAGCGGCAGCGCTGATGTGATGGAGTCCCTCGGTGTCAATATCAATCTTCAACCTGAGGCCATTGCACAGTGCATTGCCCAAGTGGGGGTGGGCTTTATGTTTGCACCCAACCACCATCCCGCCATGAAAAATGTTGCACCCGTTCGCCGCGAGTTGGGCATCAAAACCATTTTCAATTTGCTGGGGCCTCTGACCAACCCTGCTGGCGCACCCAATATTTTGATGGGCGTGTTCCATCCCGACCTGGTCGGCATTCAGGTACGCGCTTTAGAGCGTCTGGGTACAAACCATGCCGTGGTGGTCTATGGCAAAGACGGCATGGATGAAGTGAGTCTGGGCGCAGCTACGCTAGTGGGTGAACTTCAAAACGGAAAAATCACTGAATACGAGATTCATCCTGAAGATTTTGGTCTGGTCATGTGCAGCAACAGGGCATTCAAGGTGGCAACACCAGAGCAATCGCGCACCATGCTCATGGGTGTACTCAGCAACATTCATGGACCCGCCAAAGAGATTGTGATTTTTAATGCGGGCGTGGCACTGTACGCTGCCAATGTGGTCAATTCCATGGCAGACGGTATCCAGCAAGCGAGAGTAGCTATTGAATCAGGATCTGCTAAAGCCAAACTTGGGCAATTGGTCGCACTCGCCCAAGATTTAAGTACAAATGAAAAGGGTGCGTGATGGCTGATATTTTGAACCAAATTGTGGCAGTCAAGCGCGATGAAGTCGCGGCGGCTGTGAAACGCAAATCGTTACAGGCCGTGCGTGCTGATGCGCAAAGCCGTGTGCTCACACGTGATTTTGTGGGTGCTTTGCGCGCCAAAATGGTTGCAGGTCAGCCTGCGGTCATTGCCGAAATCAAAAAAGCCAGCCCGTCCAAAGGGGTGTTGTGCGCTGATTTTTTTGCAGCAGACATTGCCCAAAGCTATGCTGAATATGGCGCGGCTTGCCTGTCGGTGCTGACAGATCAGCAGTTTTTTCAGGGCAGTGTCGATGACCTCAAACAAGCGCGTGCATCATGCCATTTGCCGGTGTTGCGCAAGGATTTTATGGTCGATGCCTATCAAATTTATGAATCACGGGCCATCGGTGCAGACGCTGTTTTATTGATTGCGGCCTGCCTGGACGATGCGCAGATGAAGGATTTTGAGGCCATCGCTCAGGGTCTGGACATGGCTGTACTGGTTGAAGTTCACGATGCCGTTGAACTTGAACGGGCACTCAAGCTCAAAACTTTGCTGATTGGTGTGAATAACCGCAATCTCAAAACCTTTGAAGTGTCTCTACAAACCACATTGACGCTCAAACACGATGTTCCAAGTGACCGTCTGGTGGTCTGCGAAAGCGGTATCCGAACCCGCGACGACGTGCTGCGCATGGGGGCTGCCGGTGTCAATGTCTTTTTGGTGGGCGAAGCCTTGATGTGCGCCCCTGAACCTGGCAAGGCTTTGGCTGCGCTGTTTGGATGAACATGTCAAACATCACATCACCTGATCCGAGCCAGTTGCAGTCGGCAAAACTGCGCGATTGGCCGGTGGCCTCTGGATGGCAAGCGCTGGTGACACAATTTTTTGAATCACCAACGGGTGTCAGGCTTCTTGATTTTTTGCAACAAAGGCTGAGTGCAGGGGCCAGCATTTTTCCACCACACCCTTTGCGTGCGCTGGACATCACGCCACTTGAATCGGTGCGAATTGTCATTTTGGGTCAGGACCCCTACCACGGACGAAGACAAGCTGAAGGTTTGGCATTTTCAGTCGCACCAGGTGTGCCATTGCCGCCTTCATTGCGTAATATTTTCAAGGAATTGCAACGTGATTTGGACGAGACTCCACCACCATTTCCAACACCTGGTGGCAGTTTGGTGCGATGGGCACGTCACGGGGTTTTGTTGCTCAACACCTGCTTGACGGTAGAAGAAGGTCTGCCGGCAAGTCACGCTGGAAAAGGCTGGGAGGTTTTGACCGATGCCATCATCCGCGAAGTCTCAGGCAGCGCCACGCCCATCGTTTTTATGCTTTGGGGCAGCCATGCGCAAAGCAAGCGCGTTTTGATTGATGCCACGCACCATCTGGTTTTGTGCGCCAACCACCCCTCCCCGCTGTCTGCCATGCGCCCACCCGTGCCGTTCATCGGTTGCGGTCATTTTTCACAAGCCAAAGTTTGGCGTGAAAAAACCGCTGACCAGCAAGGCAAAATTCAAAACACGGTGGCATAATCTCGCCTTTGCTGTGGAGAGGTGGCCGAGTGGTTAATGGCAGCAGACTGTAAATCTGCCCTCTAACGAGTACGATGGTTCGAATCCATCCCTCTCCACCAATCAATTGACCATATCCTTAGGGTGCGAACAAGCTGGTGCAATCAGTTTGATGCGGGAGTAGTTCAATGGTAGAACCCTAGCCTTCCAAGCTAATGACGCGGGTTCGATTCCCGCTTCCCGCTCCAGTGCATCATCGTTGAACAGTCTCAT
>CAIXMC010000130.1 GCA_903920405.1 uncultured beta proteobacterium | reverse complement strand
TGCATGGCTTGCACGTCTTTGCGAATGCAGGCAAGAGGGTTAAAGGTCGGCATGTCAGTAGTATTTCAACGGTGTCGAGTGTTCAGTGTAAGGATATAGCTTAGGATATGGTCAAAATAAGTTGTGCATTTGGCCGTCAGAGGTGGGATGCTAGGCGCAAATTGTGCGGTGTGGCCCAGCCACATAAGCGATTTGTAACGACGCAGTGCGCCCAAATCTGACGAGCCAAATGCACAACTTATTATTGACCATATCCTTATGGCCGCCTCATCTTGCATGTGGTGGGCTGTTGGGTATCTTGTGCTGCGATGGTTTTGATCACCCGAAAACCGTAGCCCGATCCTTCCACGTCCAACTTTACACCGGCTGTCCCCAGGCGATCCATCACCCCCACCACCAAAGGCTGCAAAAACTGGTGATCTGTGGCGCGCATACTTCCTCGTTGGGAATAAAAAGTGACTGCTGATCGCTCCAATGCAGTGGCAACCGCTATTGCATCAATCGTTCCAGCAGACTCTATGGCCTGCACAAGCGCCACCACCATCAATTGCATTCGCATGATCACGTAGTCGTCAGATGGCTTTGGAAAACGCTGGCGAAATGTTTGATAGAAAGCGTCGCTTTGCGGGGTGGAGACATTGGGCAGCCAGTCGGCCACAGCCACCACCTTGCCAATACCGGCATCGCCGATGGTTGCAGGTACGCCCAAGGCGTTGCCATAAAAGGTGTAAAACTTGCCATCAAAACCAATCTCCTTGGCAGCTTTGATCAACAGCGTCAGGTCATTGCCCCAGTTGCCGGTGATAACGGCCTGTGCACCGCTGGCCTTGATTTTGGTGACATAGGGCAGAAAATCTTTGACCCGACCCATGGCGTGCAGTTCATCGCCTGCGATGCGAACATCGGGTCGCTTGCGTGACAACTGGCGGCGGGCTTCGCGTGCCACGGCCTGCCCAAAACTGTAATCCTGACCAATGATATAGACACTTTTCAATGCAGCATCGTCTTTGATGACCGACATCAAAGCACTCATTCGCATGTCGGCATGGGCATCAAATCGAAAATGCCAGAAACTGCATTTTTCATTGGTCAACATCGGATCAACCGCCGAGTAATTCAAAAACACCACCCGTTTGGAGGGTTCTCGCTCGTTGTGTTTGTTAATGGCATCGATCAACGCTGCGGCGATGGCTGATGAATTGCCCTGCATCACAAAACGTGTACCGTGGTCAATGGCGGACTTGAGCGCAGTCAATGCCTCTTCGGTCTGACCTTTGCTGTCGTAGCGTTCAAGTACCAATGCCCTGCTGGCAGCCTTGCCCTTGAAACGTATGCCTCCGTGAGAATTGACACGCTCCACCGCCCACAACACATTGCGAAAAACGGCCTCACCCGTGTTGGCAAAGGGACCGCTCAAACCCTCAATCAGGGCGATTTTGATAGGTGAAGGTACAGTCTGTGCTACAGCCACCAGGGGAAATAAGGCGCATAAAACAAGCCATCGCAAGGCCGACTGGAAAAGAATGGACATACTGATTTTGAATGACGAATGACGAATTAGGGCACACTATGGATGTCCATGCTGATGATAAGTTAGAATACATAAATTTTTTATCATTCATATACTCGCCAAGCTACCACGTCCTGGCTTAAATTTGAATATTTTTAATCCTCTATACACCCAATAAAGAACAAACTTGCTTGATAGTATCAAATTCACTTTAAAC
>CAIXMC010000129.1 GCA_903920405.1 uncultured beta proteobacterium | reverse complement strand
TGACACTATTTTCTGATGGAAAAACCAGCATTGCAGAAAAAATGAACAGACTCAATCGCAACACCCGTCTGGTTTTTGATTACCTGCGCATGACAAAAAATTCGACGTGGCAATCTTCCGCTTGATAATTTTGGTGAGAACCAATTCACCCTGGAACCAGTGCCGTCAACTGCGGAATCTAGGTTGAATCACGTTCAGTACTGCCGTGCCGTAGGCTTCAAGTTTGCGAACCCCCAACCCGCTGATACCTTGCAATTCATCAAGTGACTGTGGCGCAGTTTGTGCGATGGCTGCCAGTGTGGCATCATGAAAAATCACATACGCCGGCAGGTTGTGTTCGCGTGCTATTTCAAAACGCCAGGCTTTGAGAGCGGTCAATCGATCGAGGGCATCCCCCTTGAGTGCTGCAGTGGGTTTGGGAGTGACAAAACCCGTACTGCGACGGGTCTTGCGCGCAGCAGGTTTGGCGGGAGACATCCGCCGAAGTTGCACAAGAACCTCGCCCTTGAGCACAGGGCGCGAAACCGATGTAAGCCGCAAAGTGTTGTAGGCATGAGCATCCACGGCCACTGCACCCATAGAGAGCAATTGACGCAACACACTGCGCCATTGTGTTTCGCCCAAATCCGACCCAATGCCAAAAGTGCTTAAACGTTCATGCCCAAACTGCGTGACCTTCTCGGTGACTTTGCCTCGCAAAATATCAATGACGTGCCCTGCACCAAAGCCGAAGCCATTCATCTGCTGCACGCGGTAAATGGTGGACAACAACTTGCGTGCAGCATCGGTGGCATCCCAGACCTCGGGCGGTTGCAGACAGTTGTCGCAGTTATTGCAAGGGGTGGCATGTGCTGTGTTGCCTGCATACACTTCGCCAAAATAAGCCAGCAGCCTCACCCGACGACAGTCGGTGGCCTCTGCCAATCCCAACAGGGCTTCGAGTTTGCCCCGCAGACCCTGCTTGAAGGTTTCCTCAGCCGGACTTTCGTCAATCATTCGGCGCTGGTTCACCACATCTTGCAAGCCGTAACACATCCAGGCATTGGCAGCTTCGCCATCGCGGCCTGCCCTACCTGTTTCCTGATAGTAGCCTTCGATGTTTTTGGGCATGTCAAGGTGCGCTACAAAACGCACATCGGGCTTGTCAATGCCCATGCCAAAAGCGACCGTCGCCACCATCACAATGCCTTCGTTGCGCAAAAACATATCCTGATTGGCCTGGCGTATTTTGGAATCCAACCCCGCGTGGTAGGGCAAGGCAGGAATTTCGTTATTGCACAGCAGTTCAGCCGTTTCCTCCACTTTTTTACGCGACTGGCAATACACCACGCCCGCGTCTCCTCTGTGCGTATCACGAATAAAGCGAAGCAACTGCTGGGAAGCCTCGCGCTTTTCCACAATGGTGTAGCGAATATTCGGGCGGTCAAAGCTGCTGATAAACAAGCGTGCCGTCTGCAATTGCAAACGTTCGATGATGTCTGCGCGAGTCAGTGAGTCTGCTGTGGCCGTGAGCGCAATGCGCGGCACACTGGCATAGCGCTCGTGAAGCACCGTCAGGGCGCGGTATTCTGGTCGAAAGTCGTGTCCCCACTGGCTCACACAATGGGCTTCGTCAATGGCAAACAGGCTTAAAGCGCCACGCTGGTGCAGTGCATCCAACTGCTCTAGAAAACGGGGTGTGGTGACACGCTCGGGGGCAGCGTAAAGCAGGGTCATGTCGCCTTGCATCAGGCGGCGCTCAATCTGGGACGCCTGTTGCATGGACAGTGTTGAATTCAAAAACTCGGCACGAACGCCAGCCTCGTGCAGCGCACCCACCTGGTCGTGCATCAAGGCAATCAACGGGGAAATCACCACCGTCAGCCCTAGGCCGGCACGTGATCTGGCAATGGCTGGAATTTGGTAGCAGAGGCTTTTGCCGCCGCCTGTGGGCATCAGCACCAGCGCATCGTTGCCACTGACCACATGCTCAATGATGTCTTGTTGCGGGCCGCGAAAAGCAGTGTAGCCAAATACTTCCCTCAGAATGGATTCGATGGACAAGTTAATTACTATTTGATTGATAGCTTTTAACGGATGATGGACGTGCGGTGTGCCAGTCCGTCACTAACTGAAAACTGTGCGCTACATTCAGCAACCAGGATTCGTCCAAATAGTTTCCAATCAACTGCAATCCAACAGGCATACTCCCCACACCAAAACCCGCAGGCACACTCATACCGGGCAAACCCGCCAGTGAAGCCGGCAAGGTAAAAATATCTGCCAAATAATCCGCCAAGGGATCATTATTGTGTCCATCCAAGCTCCAAGCTACTGTGGGAGTAACAGGCCCTGCAATCACGTCACACTGCTTGAACGCTTGCTGAAAATCATCCGCAATCATGCGCCGTATTTTTTGTGCTTGCAGGTAATAAGCATCGTAATAACCATGCGACAACACATAAGTGCCAATCATGATGCGGCGCTTGACCTCTGCGCCAAAACCTTGGGCACGAGTGGTCAGGTACATGTCTTCCAGGTCGGTGTAGTTTTTGGCACGATGGCCAAACTTGACTCCATCAAAACGGCTCAAATTGCTCGACGCTTCAGCGGGCGCAATGATGTAATAAACAGGAATGGAAAGTTCGGTGCGTGGCAGGGAAATGGGGACCAGCTTTGCACCCAGGGATTCAAATTGTTTGAGCGCAGCATCAATGACTGTTCGCACATCAGGTGCCAGCCCCTCTCCAAAAAACTCAATCGGTACGCCAATGCGCAATCCTTCAATGCCATCATTAAGCCTTATGGAAAAATCTTCAGCGGGTACGTCCAGAGAAGTTGAATCACGCAAAGGATCAGGCCCACACATGCAGGATAACAACAGTGCGCAATCTTGTGCTGTACGCGCCATCACCCCCGCTTGATCAAGACTTGACGCAAACGCCACCATGCCGTAACGCGATGCCCTGCCGTAAGTGGGTTTGATGCCTGTTATCCCACAAAACGACGACGGCTGGCGAATCGATCCCCCTGTGTCAGTGCCCGTCGCAGCCGGAGTCAGGCGAGCCGCTACTGCAGCAGCACTGCCACCTGATGATCCACCAGGAACGCATGACATATCCCACGGGTTTTTGACAGATCCAAAAGCAGAGTTTTTGTTGGATGAACCCATTGCAAATTCATCGCAATTGAGTTTGCCAAGGGTCACAGCCCCTGCTTTTGCCAAGCGCTGCACCACTGTGGCATCAAAGGGCGATCGGTAGCCTGCAAGCATATTGGAGCCTGCGGTGGTGACAAAATCGCGTGTAACAAAAATGTCTTTGTGCGCAATGGGCAAGCCTTCTAGCGCCCCTGCTGTTCCTGAACTCAAGCGGGCATCAGCGGCGCGGGCTTCTGCCAACGTGACATCCTCGGACATGTCAAGAAATGCACCTAAATTTTTGTGTGTTTTGGCACGCGCTAAAAAGTGTTTTGCAGCTTCAACGGCTGAGACTTTGCGCAGGTGAAAACAAGCCAATAACTCGGCCACAGTCAAATCGTGCAAGTCGGTAGAAAATTGCGTCATGATCACTCGTTGGTTGTTATTCAATGACTTTGGGAACAAGAAAGAGGCCGTCCTCCACAGCAGGCGCACTGCGCTGATTGGCCTCAAGCTGGTTAAATTCACTCACGGTGTCGTCACATAAACGCAATGCTATTTCGCCCATAGCATCCACAGGGTGCGCCAAAGGTAAAACGCCCGTCGTGTCAATGGCACGCATTTTTTCAACAATTTCAAAAAACTCATTGAGTTGCGTGCATAAACCTGCACATTCATCCGGTTTTAGACCCAGCCGTGCCAAATGCGCGAGCCGGTTAATATCAACGGGGGTTAAAGACATGGTTTTTCAATCAAAAACAGGGTGTAAATCGTGGGCGTTGCAACTTTATAGTCATGGCAACGCTTGGATAGGGGCAGCAATAAGGATATGGTCAATAATAAGTTCCGCTTTTGACTGACTCTATCTAGTAGCCCATAAGGTATTATCGCGCCCTGACATGATAGTATTTTGTCAAGCTAATTCACCCCCATTTTTCTCACGTTACAGGCGACATGCTGGCCGAAGCGCCTCTTGTGCCTATCAAAGGATTCAGATATGTTAGGAGCGTTCCGTCAGTATTTTTCAACGGATTTGGCTATTGACCTAGGCACTGCCAATACGCTCATTTATGTGCGCGACAAAGGCATTGTGCTGGATGAACCTTCTGTGGTGGCCATCCGTCACGAAGGGGGACCGCAAGGCAAAAAAACCATTCAAGCCGTGGGCCGCGAGGCCAAAGCCATGCTGGGTAAAGTGCCTGGCAACATTGAGGCCATCCGCCCCATGAAAGACGGCGTGATTGCCGACTTTACCGTTACAGAGCAAATGCTCAAACAATTCATCAAAATCGTCCATCCGCGCAGTGTGTTCAGACCTAGCCCGCGCATCATCATTTGCGTTCCCTGTGGCTCAACTCAGGTAGAACGCCGCGCCATTCGCGAATCTGCCCTAGGTGCAGGTGCAAGCGATGTCTATCTGATTGAAGAACCCATGGCTGCCGCTATTGGTGCAGGCTTGCCTGTGTCAGAGGCCAGCGGCTCCATGGTGGTTGATATTGGCGGCGGCACCACTGAAGTGGGTGTCATTTCCCTCGGCGGCATGGTCTATAAAGGCAGCGTTCGCGTAGGAGGTGACAAATTTGATGAAGCCATCATCCACTACATAAGACGCACCTACGGCATGTTGATCGGTGAACCTACCGCCGAGTCCATCAAAAAACAAATTGGTTCGGCATTTCCAGGCAGTGATGTTCGCACCATGGAAGTTCGTGGTCGCAACCTCGCTGAAGGTGTGCCGCGCAGTTTCAAGATTTTCAGCAATGAAATTCTGGAAGCCCTGACTGACCCCATCAACAGCATTGTTTCTGC
>CAIXMC010000128.1 GCA_903920405.1 uncultured beta proteobacterium | reverse complement strand
TCCCCATTTGGCTCGTCAGATTTGGGCGCACTGCGTCGTTACAAATCGCTTATGTGGCATGGCCACACCGCGCGATTTGCGCCTAGCATTGCATCCCAACTCTAACGGCCAAATGGGGAACTTATTACTGACCACATCCTAACTTAGGCAGTAAATAGCTATTTATTTTGCAGCAAATCAAGCACGCGAATCAAACTGCAAAATGGCGCGTGCCATGTTCTCAAGCGGCAAAATATCATCGACAGCCTGGAGTTTGATGGCTTCTTTGGGCATGCCAAAGACCACGCAGGTGGCTTCATTTTGTGCAATTGTTCTGGCACCACTGTCGTGCATGATTTTCATGCCGCGTGCGCCGTCGTCGCCCATACCGGTCATGATGATGCCCAGGGCATCGCGGCCTGCACATTCAGCGGTTGATTTGAACAAGACATCGACAGAGGGCTTATGACGGTTCACCGGTGGGCCATCCATCACCTTGACGTAATACTGACCGTTTGTCTTTTGCAACTGCATGTGCCAGCCCCCCGGGGCGATCAGTGCCACGCCACGTTCCAGCCGATCACCGTCTTTGGCTTCACGAACATTCATGGCGCAGATGCCATCAAGCCGTTGGGCATACATGGCGGTGAATTTTTCTGGCATGTGCTGGGTGATGGCAATGCCCGGCGCATCTGCCGGCAAGCCGGTCAGCACCAATTCAAGGGCTTGTGTACCGCCGGTTGAACTGCCAATGACCACGGGCTTGTTCATTGCAAAAGTGTGGATGCCCGCCAGCACCGAAGGACGTGCCAATGGGCCTGTAGCGCTTATGGCTATTGGCCTGGATGCTATTATTGGTATAGCACCCTTGGCGCGTGGACGTGAACGTGCAGCGGTTTTTAGCGTCTGAATCATTTCATGCCGGGAATCATCCAGATATTGCTTTAACCCCAACTTGGGCTTGGCCAAAACGGCTACAGCACCTGCGATCAAGGCATCAAGCGCTATCTTGCTGCCCTCTGTCGATAAAGTAGAGCAGATGACCGTAGGAATGGGTGTGCCAGACATGATTTGTCGCAAAAAAGTCAGACCATCCATTCCGGGCATTTCAATGTCGAGCAGCAATACATCGGGCGGATTTTTTCGGATGGCATCCATGGCCAGCAAGGGGTTGGGAGCGCTGCCAATCAACTCAATATCGGGGTTGCCAGAGAGCATATGGGCCAAGGCCTGGCGCACAACAGCCGAATCATCCACCACAAACACTTTCACAACCATTTTTTTTCCTTTGGTTTGCTAGGACGTTATAGTTTCAACCACAGGCTCGGCCGGGCCTACCGTCCAAAGCAGTTTACGATAGCCATGCCCCCCTAAGTCTTCTTTGATGACGGGAATTTTGTGGTGTTCTAGATAGCCCATGACCCAGTCCACATTGCTGGCCCCTACATGATGGTGCGTGAAGAGTTTGGGAAACATGTTGCCACCTCCTATCACATAGGCTTCGCAACGGCGCGGTGCAAAACCGGCGCCGTAAAGTAGCCGAACCATCTCGGCCATGGCGACATGGCCGTAAGCAGTGTTTGTGTGGTTGGCCGCGTTGGGATGACCCACATGGACGATGTGGCTCATCACTCCCACGGTACGGCGTGCGTCGGTCAGAATGACACTCACGCAAGAGCCGAGCAGCGTTTTGAATTGGTCGCCCACTTTTCCTAAAGCGACATCGCCGGGCATCAGTTCAATAACAGCCATTTAGGCAATTTTTCGAAATGCGCCGGGCTGCAGAACTTGCAAAGGCGTTTGACAATTGACCCGCCCCTCAGCCGTGCCCAAAAAGAACAGGCCACCGGGTTTGAGTGCGGCCAATACACGGTCCACTACGGAAATTTTTGTTGTACCATCAAAGTAAATCAATACATTGCGCAAAAATATTACATCAAATGGGCCGATGCCATCGATGGGCTGACACAGATTGAGACGACCAAACTGCACCCGCTCACGAATCTTGTCACGCAAGAGCACCTGGCCTTGCGATTCGTCGTCACCGCGCAAACAGTAGCGTCTGAGCCGCTCGCTAGATACCGCACGCAAACGGTCTTCTGGGTAAATGGCTTCTTTGGCGCTCAAGAGCACACGGTGGCTGATGTCGGTGGCCAAAATAGACCACTCCGGGCTAATTCGCCCTTGCATTTGCAGGTCTGACAGCAGCATGGCTGTGCTATAGGCTTCATCACCAAAAGAAGCTGCTGCACTCCAGATGGTCAGGTGTCCACGACTTTTTCGCGCCACAAGTTCTTGTTCAAGAACTTCATAATGCTTGGGTTCACGGAAAAAATAGGTTTCATTGGTGGTGAGCAAATCAACCGCCATTTGAAATTCAGCGGCGTTGGATTCATCTTCAAGCAAGGCGATGTAGTCGCCAAAACTGCCCAACCCCAGACGCTGGATGCGTTGCGCCAGGCGTGACTGAATCAGCGATTTTTTGGAGTCATTAAACGACAGGCCGGCAGCCTCGTACATGATCTCGCTGATGCGCTTGAACTCACGATCGCTGAAGGAAGAAATAGACACACAAAACTTTCATATAGGTGAGGTTCAATGATACCTTCATGATGAGCTGGGGAAGCGGGGTGCGTTTCAAAGCAGACTGGGCTACGGAGCACTCGATACCATACCGTTCCTTTAAACCTACTCAAACTTACTCAAAGATGATCAAAATTGATCATCAAGGTGGGGAGGTCTAAATCACCACAATACCCACTTTATCAAGCAGTCGGCGGGTACGAATCAACGATAAGCCTATGAGCGCAGTGGGGTCATCATTTTCAACGCTCTCCAGCAATGCAATGCCCAAGCCTTCGCTTTTTACACTGCCTGCGCAGTCGTAAGGAGCTTCAGCCATCAAATAGGCTTCAATTTGAGCATCGTTGAGAGTGCGAAATTTGACCTTAACTTGGGCAAGTTCAGTCAGTTGAAAACTGCTCTCAAGACAAACCACAGCCACTGTAGTCTGAAAAATAACTGTTTTGCCACGCATGGCCTGTAACTGTGCAACTGCTTGTGCGTGAGAGCCTGGTTTCCCCAGTGCTTGTCCGTCAAGGTCAGCCACTTGATCTGATCCAATGACCACTGCCTCTGGGTGCTTGGCGGCCACTGACAATGCTTTGGCCAGCGCCAGTCGAAAAGCCATCTCCATCGGAGTTTCGTTGGGTAACTGGGTTTCATCCACACCACTCACAATGACGCGAAAGGGCAGACAAAGTCGCTCCAGCAATTGACGGCGGCCAACAGAGGCAGAAGCGAGGATAAGTGGGCGTGTAAATGTTGGTTTCACTAGATTTTCAACTCGTTTCGGCTTCCCACTTAAGGCGGGACAAATGCAATATCAATGGGTTACGTTTGATTCGCTCACGTGGTTTTCTTGGCAGGGGAAGCTCACACATTTGGCTGATTAGGATGTGG
>CAIXMC010000127.1 GCA_903920405.1 uncultured beta proteobacterium | reverse complement strand
CTTTCAGCAATCCAAAATTCAGAGGAGAAATTGCATGAAACTGGCACGCTTATGGGGTTGGAGCGTTGTGCTGTCAAGTGTGCTGCTGGGCAGTCTGGCATGGTCGCAGCAGCAGACGATAGAGGAACTGGAGCGGCGCTTGAATGAAAAAATAGCAGCCAAGGCAAAAAAGGAAGCTGCACAGCGCCAGGGCAGGAAAAAATCTGAACGGCCCCAGAGTGAAGCGCGTGAGCAGGCCAGCCCACGCCCGACGGCCAGCCCGACAACGGGTGGCAACTACCGATCGGGACAAACCATCAAGGATTGCGACGTTTGCCCTGAGCTGGTGGTGATACCGGCGGGCACATTCACCATGGGGTCAAGCGCTGCCGAGCAGGCACAGGCCAAAGCGGCTGGCGCTCTTTCCAAATACACCGATTGGGAGAATCCGCAGCACGGTGTGAGAGTCCAGAGCTTTGCTGCGGGCAAATACGCAGTGACGCGGGGTGAATTTTCTGCCTTTGTGCGAACGACCGGGTACCAGACCGAAGCTGAAAAAGGCGATGGCTGCTTTGTGGCTAAAGACAATGCCTGGAAAAAGGACGGTTCTGCGAACTGGCGCAACGCAGGATTTCGTCAGACTGATGCACACCCTGTGGTGTGCGTCAGTTGGAACGATGCCCAGGCCTATGCACAGTGGATCAGCCGGAGCAGTGGCCAGCCCTACCGTTTACCCAGTGAAGCCGAGCGTGAGTACATGACACGTGCGGGCAGCCAAAGTGCCTTTTGGTGGGGCGACAGCATCAGCACCACGCAGGCCAATTACGATGGTAACTACAGCTATAACGGCAGCCCCAAGGGTGAATACCGGGGAGGAACGGTGCCTGTTCACAGCTTTGAAGCCAACCCCTGGGGGTTGTACAACGTGCATGGCAACGTCTGGGAGTGGGTCGAAGACTGGTTTCATGAAAGTTACGATGGGGCACCTACGGACGGCAGCGCCTGGTTAAGCGGCGGGGAGCAGAAATATCGTGTGCTTCGCGGGGGCAGTTGGTACAACGACCCGTGGTACTTGCGCTCGGCCGGCCGCAACCAGTACGCCGCGGATTTCAGTAACGTCAACACTGGTTTCCGTCTTGCCAGGACTCTTTTTACCCCTTGAGTCTTTACCTCTTTACCCCTTATGGATGTCCGGCTGTTTGACCAGTGGGGGTTTGGGGGCGAAGCCCCCAAGGCAATTTTTTTACGCCGCGAAGCGGCCCGATTTTTTTTAGGAAAACGCATGCAAGGACCCTCGCCGCCTGATGACCCCCAAAAGCGCAAGGACACCGCTTCCCAACGTTCTCGCTCAACCGGCCCAGCCTTGGAGGCGATGTACCAATTTTTGCTCTGGCTGGTGCCTACATTGGAGAAATTTCCACGCAGCCAAAAATTTCTATTGGGTGACCGCCTGCAAAGTCAGGCGCTGACGGTGCTGGATTGCCTGATTACCGCCACCTACAGCCGCGAGCGCAGCGCACATTTGCGAACGGCCAACCTGGAGCTTGAGAAACTGCGTTTTGGCATTCGTCTGGCCAAAGACCTGCGTCACCTTGATTTCAACCGATACGAATACGCCGCCCGCGCCATGGACGACATCGGTCGCATGGTCGGTGGTTGGCTGAAAACCCAAACCAACGCCACACCCAACAGCACAAGCCCTTCGGGAGGGCCAAATGGCACGCCGGCATGAAAGTCTGTTTGAGCGAATTGCCAGCTTTTATGCGCTGCAGGCCGCCGCCATGAAGGCCGTGGCAGGTAAGCGCAAAAAGCCTGGTGCTGCTTCATTTTTTGCCAATCTGGAGCGCGAGTTGCTGCG
>CAIXMC010000126.1 GCA_903920405.1 uncultured beta proteobacterium | reverse complement strand
CTCCAGAATTACCCGATGAATAAGCAGTCGTGGATATCTGTCCGCCATTGAGTAACGACATTGCATCGGTCACAAAAATATCAATATTTCCAGAATTTCCAGTGCCATTGGTATAGGTATAAATGCCCTTAGTATTATCAATAGTGATGTTGCCCGCATTAACATTTATTGCTCCAGAATTACCCGATGAATAAGCAGTCGTGGATATCTGTCCGCCATTGAGTAACGACATTGCATCGGTCACAAAAATATCAATATTTCCAGAATTTCCAGTGCCATTGGTATAGGTATAAATGCCCTTAGTATTATAAATAGTGATGTTGCCCGCATTAACCTTTATTGATCCAACATTACCAGATGAATCAGTAATCGTGGATATCTCGCCGCTATTGCTTAACGACAGCGTACCGGTCACAGAAATATCAACATTTCCAGAATTGCCAGTGCCGCTGGTATAGGTATAAAAACCATAAGTGTTATCAATGGTGATGTTGCCTGCACTGACCAACACAGCGCCACTGTTCGATGCCGAACTGGTGGTAGTGGCAATGACCCCACGATTCACAAGCGATAGATTTCCATCAACCACTGGCAAAACACCTGTCAGGCCAATTTCCTGCAACTTTTGACCGACAGCAGCGACTCTGATATCACCGCTTTGCGCCTTCACGGTGCCGTTGTTAACCTCAACATCCCCACCCACAAGGCTCATGGGCTGTAGCAGTTTTGTTTTCAGTGCCCCTCCATCCTTGACTGTGATACTCGCCCGCGTAGTCCCCAAAAACCCAAACGCCTCCGGCGACGCACTTGAAAAAGTACTGGCCTTTGATGTGTCGGCATAAAAATTACCATCAACAAACTTGAGATAGTTGGCCGTGCTAACGTGAAAGGCGCCAGGCACGTTGATGCTGGCACCTGCACCAAAAAAAACGCCGGCGGGGTTAATAAAGTAAAACGCCGGCGCACCCGCTGCGGGGGAGAGTTGGAGCAAACCATTGATGGTTGATGCACTGCCGCCGGTAACGCGACTGATGACGTTGGCAATGCTTAAAGTATCGGTGGTGAAATTGGCCGATTCGCCAGTGTGGATATTGAACGTCTGAAAGCTATGAAACAGGTTGTTGCCTGTCAGTTTGCCAATGGATTCGGGAATTTGGTATTGTGGGCCTTGAAGGGCTTGGGCGGGTTGACCCAGGCTGCCGTCGGTTTGTATTTGAGCATGGGCCAAGTGGTAGATGGCCAATGCAAATGTTGTTAGGACAAATTGACCCAATCGCTTGAACTGCCTTGATTTAATGCTCCACTTTTTGATAAATTTTAGCCTTTGGATATTCAAGTGACCCGTCACACCCGAGACATTGGGAATCCAGTTGTAGGTACGGTCTGGATTCCCGCCTTCGCAAGAATAACGAATCCACCGAATGAAAATGTTGGGTTTGTTCATAGCCAGTTCCCTATCAAAACAAAAGGTGCCCAAAAGAAGGGGTGTCCCAAATCAGGGTCGTGCATCAATTGAATTTGTGCCTGTCGCAAGGCTTCGGTTTTGCTGAGTTTGCCTTTGTACAGCCCTGCGTAAAGTTTTTCCATGATTTTTCGCGCGGCACTGTCTTGCACTGGCCAAAGCGTTCCTAAAACGCTTTTGGCGCGCGCCTTCATGGCGGCACCTGAAATGCCCAGAGGCGCTCTGTCGTTGCCTTCTGCAGTTTCACACGCCGAGAGGCTCAATAGTTCGATAGGGTTTTTCCGGAATTTTTCAGCGTACAAGACAGATTGCAAATCGTTCATTCCCAGCACGTCGTCGTAGGCCATGATGAAGCTGCTTTCTGCATTTCCTCCAAATACCCCATGCGTGGCAATGTGGACGATCCCGTAGTCGCCAGATTCGGCTTCGGTTCGAAAACGTGCGACTGTAAATTCGGTGTTGAGCAGTCGGGTGCTTTTCAAAAGGTCATGCAGCGCGTTAACCTCGTCCTTGACACCCGGCAATTTCAACTGACTGCGCAGGCTTTCAATACGGCGTGCATCGCGTGTGGAAGACGCCGTGGCAATCGTTTCTGGGCTGACAGACCTCAATTCTTGAAGACGCGCCAAGCCACGTGTGGTGTTAGAACTGGGTTGAAGTATTTGCTGGGCTAACAAATTTCCCATTTTCTCAACGACGGGGCCAGGTTCGGAAATACCTGCAACCAACATGGTGACATCTTTTGAAATGGGCATTGTGGTGTTGGTCAAACTCATGCCGGTGACCATTGACACGGCATATTTTTCAATGGCAAATTGTTTGCCATCAGACAGTGCGCCCAGGGGAATGAGCCGAAGTACGCCATCGGGAACCACGACCAGCGATTGGACGTGCTGTTGGGACAATGTACTTTCAAAGGGTTTGAGCAACCAGTCGTACAGTTTTTGCGAAGCATCGGCGAAATTGGGAAGACCATTTCGCAACATCAGAGCAAACAACCGGGCTGTTTGTTGCACCTCTGCTTGATTCACAGGTGTACTTTGGCGCACGATGCCAGCAGAAGTTTCAAGCAGCAATTCCACCCGGTCGGGCAGGATCAGCGGGTAAAGAACGGCAGTGTGTTCGGGGATATGGCGGCTGCTTTCGCCCTGGACGATTTCCACCGAGCAACGGTCGCCTAAAAAGTCTTGCAGTTCGGTTTGCCGTATCAGTTCGATGGCGGCTTTGACTTGACGCAATTGCTGCAAGCGCAGGGCAGCGGGCTGGGTGTCGAGTTGCTTGAGCATCAAGTCAGCATAGCCCAGGTAAACTGGCTCCAGTAAGCTCTTGAAAGAGGATCGGCCATCTTCGTATTCCACAGGGATGTCTTGCCGAACAGACTCTATTTGATCGACCGCGCGCTGGTAGGCTGCCAGCGCCAATGTGGCTTGGCCTTGTGCACGGAGCAAGCGCCCCATCCGCCATTCCAGCGCAATGATCAAGTCGGCAACGACGCCGTTGTTCAATGGGTGAGCAACTGCCAATCCCTGTTGGGTCAGCGTCAAAGCGTCTTGCGGGCGGTTGTGGTCTTCGTAAAGTTGCGCCAAGGTGTCCAGCGCTTCCACGCGCAACCGCACATCGGCGCCAGATTCCTGACGAGATTGCTCAAGATGTTGGTAGGCCAGTGCCAATCCTGGAGCGCCGAGCAAGCGCGCCTGGTTGCCAAGGTTAAGGTGGAAACGCGCCAGCCGGGGGTTGGGTTTTAAGTCGATCAGGTCTTGAGAAATGGTTTGCAGGATCGCCAGACGTTGATCTGCCGGCGCCATCCTGGCAAGGTTCAGGCGGGCAACCAAGCGGATGTCGGGGTCTTGAGCGGCCAGTGCAAGGGCTTCCTGAAAATATTTTTTGGCCTCGTCAGGGTGTTTGCGAACTAGCGCCAAATTGCCAAAATACAAGGCGTAATCAGCGCGTTGTGCCCCTGTCAAGTGGTCATAAGCGTAGCGCAATAAGCCTGATGCGGCGTCAAAGCGGTGGGCTTGAAGCAGCGTTGCACCCAGTTCGCCGGCGGCCTTGGCTTTTCGCACGGGGGTATTTGCAAGCCGCTGTGCTTGACTGAGAACGTCGATCGATCGTTGCAATTCTCCTTGCTGCCGGTACGCCGTGCCCTGTGCAAGCAATGCGTTCCAGTCCTGTGTTGCTGGCGCAGCCCACGTAGCCCCACAGCACATGCCGAAAAATAAAACACAAACGATGCTCAAGCACAGATGTTTCATTGCGATCACCCAGAGTTAAAGAGCCAATATTGCCAAGCCGCGCATCTTATACTATGTTTTGGTAACCATTTGGATACCCAGCCTTGACACGGGTGCGTTTCAAACTCATGTAGAGCAGCCAACTTGGCCGCATACAAAGAGACGAGCTTGGCGAATGTGTTCGCCCATCTTTACTATTAAAAAAATAGCTAACTACGCAAGCAGGACGGGGGCTAGAGGCCAATTTGTTATACCAAAAAACTCACATCTTGGGATGTGGTCAGTAATAAGTTCCCGATATGGATGTTTCCCTCTGGTGCTTCTATGCTACTCCAGCCAAAGCCCCAAAGGGGCGTGGCATACCAGCCCAGGGTGCAACCCT
>CAIXMC010000125.1 GCA_903920405.1 uncultured beta proteobacterium | reverse complement strand
TCAAAAATCCCATGTACATCGGCAAAGTACATTTGGCTGTTGGAGGACGACTGAGTACTCGCATCGCTTCTATCCTTTACAAAAATAACAACTTCAGTTGCCTATCATACTTTACCGCTTTTGTCAATGCGTAAGTCCTATTTTAGATGAATCCATTGTCAAATTGCACGATGCATCATTACAAATAATATCCCCTTGCCAACCCATAAAGATGGAGTTGGCGGACGCACGGGCTAACAAAGTAACTTTACTGCCAAATTCATAAGTTGGCAATGCAGGATTGCATTCAACATGACCTGTGCCGTTGCCTGTAGTTGAAATTGTTAGTTTTGATGGTTGAATATTACCGCGAACCAGTCGTAAATACAAACCACCTATTCGACCACATCTATCTTCACTACCAAAGGAAAAATCTACTGAATACGCAAGATGCGTTGAATATTGATGTGGTGTTGATGATCTATACCTATCGTTGTGTGTATTTGGAAAAACATCCAAATCTATAAAAGGTGAATTCCGAGTTTTGTCAACAATCGTCACCAATTCCTTGAGAGATGGTGTACGCCAATCGCAATGACCTGCATATATTTTCTGAATATTGATAGCTTCGTCAAAACGGAATCGTTCTGCATTACCCTTCACAATACCATCTTCCCAACTTTGCCCTTCAGAAGCACGCATCCACATTAAACCAGTGCGAATATCCGTCACCGTACCATTACCGTGGTCAATATAATAGCCATGACGGCCAATGCGTTTTTCTGTTAAATCATCCATCACAGAATTAACGAAACCAGTTCGTTACTCACAGTTAAATCATCTTTGGCAGAATCCAATGGCAGGATCACGGTGTGATGCAATAACGTATGCCATTGCGCATCGGGGTTTTGATCCAACACCGCCAGCAGACCAATAAATGCCGTGATGGTGGTACGCGGGGTGCGAAAAGTGGCTTCACCAATGCGTTGTTCACAATGGCGCAAAAAAGCAGGGAAGGCTTCAGCGGGCAATGGGCTGTGTTCAGTTTTGCCACTGTGATAAACGGAGTGGAGTTTTTGCAGCAACGCCAGAAATTGCTCTCGATCCAGATTGCTCAGGCGCAGCACATGCCCTGTTCTATCAACGAGGGCATTTTGCACAAAGGGGTTTTCAGCCAGACGGGATTGCAAGGCGGGGTAGCTGTAAAGGCCGCGTCTGGGGTCGGTTAAAAATTCGGGCGTACCGCCCAGCACAAAGCCCAAACCTTCAGCACCCCCTTGTTCCACGTCATTCAAAATGCGCAAAATTTGTTCGTAGTTGCCGTTGTGTGCCTGTACATTGGCCAATTTGTAAAGGTTGACCAGTTCATCAAGGCAAATCAGCAACCCTTTGTAGCCGGCCAGGCGGCAAAAACGTGACAGCAGCTTGAGCTGATCGTACAAGGCGGCATCGCCAATGATTTCTCTTACTCGATGTTCAAGTTTTTAGAGGTTGGCCTTCGACATTGACAGCTTGACGCGTTTTTCATGCAGTGATTGGCACGACTCCAATGGAATCAGGAATTTTCATTGCGGCGTGACTTTGGAGCGAAGCAGTCGGCTCCTGTC
>CAIXMC010000124.1 GCA_903920405.1 uncultured beta proteobacterium | reverse complement strand
GTGATTGATTTTTATTGAACGCTGTTCTGTCATGGCCTCAAAACAGAGGGGTCTAAACGGTTACGCACAGATCAAAAACTTCAGGAGGATTTCACAATGTCAGAGTCTTTCGCACATTCTGGTGGGCATCTTCTCTCCCACCATCTACGGTCTGTGGCCAGCATGGCGGCCGGGTTTTCACAGGCATTTGAAACTGGCACAGAAACACAGCGCTGGGCCTGGCAGGCGGGGCTGTGGCATGACTTGGGCAAGTACCGCGCGGGGTTTCAACGCTACCTGCAAAAGTCAGACAACCCTGATGATGCGCACATTGAGTGCAGAGTCGGCGGCCGCGAAAAAAACCATTCTGCTGCCGGCGCGTTGTGGGCTTTGCAAATACTGGAAAAAACCCACGGTGCCAACGGTCGTCTGGCCGCCCGTGTGCTGGCTTACCTGATTGCCGGCCACCATGCGGGCCTGGATGACTGGGATGGCGGGCTTAAGGAAAGGTTGGCGCAGGCTGATTGCCAAACCGAGCTGCAAGAAGCACTGGCAGCCCAGCCGTTGGCGAGCATTCTGGATGCTGGTGGTTTTGTCCCTGATTTATGCCATATTCCAGGCGGTTCAGCCGGCTTTGCACTGTGGATTCGTCTGCTTTTTTCGTGCCTGGTGGATGCTGATTTTCTGGATACCGAAGCACACTTTGATGCGGCCAGACCTGTCCGGCGCGAGGGCTTCCCAACACTCGACGCCATGCTGACCGCTTTCAACATACACATGGCCGCCAAGGCAGCCCAAGCCACACAGTCGCCCGTGAATGTGCTGCGTGCCGACATCTTGCGCCAGTGCCGAGAGAAGGCGGTGTTGCCTGCCGGTTTCTTTTCGCTGACCGTGCCAACCGGTGGAGGCAAGACCCTGTCAAGTCTGGCGTTTGCCCTCCAGCACGCGCAAGCATATGGCCAGCGCCGTGTCATCTATGCCATTCCCTACACCAGCATCATCGAGCAAACTGCCGACGTGTTTCGTGATGTGTTCAAAACATTGGGCGACGAGGTGTTGATTGAGCACCATAGCCAGGCCGACGCAGCAGACCAAAGTGAAACTGCCCGCAGCCGTCTGGCTTGCGAAAACTGGGATGCGCCGCTGGTCGTCACCACCAACGTGCAATTGTTCGAGTCTTTGTTTGCAGCCAAAACATCACGCTGTCGCAAGCTGCATAACATTGTGGGCAGCGTCATCGTGCTTGATGAAGCGCAGCAACTGCCAGCCGAATTCTTGCAGCCCATTCTGGATGTATTGAATCTGCTGGTTAAGCACTACGGTGTCACCGTGGTGCTGTGTACCGCCACCCAGCCTGCCCTTAATTCCACCGATTATTTTGATGCCAGTCACAACTTGCGCGGGCTGGAAAACGTTCGTGAAATCATCGACAACCCGGATGCCCTGTTCGATGCGCTCAAGCGGGTGACGGTCGAACTGCCACCCGACTGGAACACACCAACCCCTTGGGCTGAAATTGCGACGCAGATCGAATCCGAAGACTGCGTGCTGGCCATTGTCAGCACCCGCAAAGCCGCCCGTGAATTGCATCGCTTGCTGCCACTTGGCACCCTGCATTTGTCGGCACTGATGTGCGGTGCGCATCGCAAAACGGTTATTGACCACATCAAGGCCCGGCTTTTAGCCAAGCGTGAGGGGCGCGACTTGCAGCCGCTTCGTGTGGTCAGCACGCAGTTGGTTGAGGCAGGGGTCGATATTGACTTTCCGGTGGTCTATCGCGCGCTGGCCGGGCTGGACTCGATAGCGCAAGCTGCAGGGCGCTGTAACCGCGAAGGGGGTTTGAATGGCAAGGGGCGCGTTGTGGTTTTTGTGCCGCCAGAACCCCCGCCGGTAGGACATTTGCGCAAGACGGCACAATCCTGCGTCAGTGCTTTGCACGGTCAGTATGCTGACCCGCTGGAGCGCAGTTTATTTGCACGCTACTTTCAGCAGTTTTACAGCACCGTTGATCTGGACAGCAAAAGCATTGTGGCGATGCTCAAGGTACAACCCAAAACGCTGGGCGTGCAGTTTCGCTCTGCTGCCGATGCGTTTCGTCTGATTGACGACAAGGATATGGCCACAGTTGTGGTTCGCTATGCAGCGCACAGTGACGAGATTGAAAAGCTGCTGGGTGAGCTGGCTGCTCTTGGCCCTGCACGCTGGCTGATGCGCAAGCTCCAGCGCTACACCGTCAGCATCCACAAACGGGTAGCTGACAAGATGTTGGTGCAAGGCAGTTTGACGCTACCCATGCCAGGGCTTTATGTGCAGGTGAATGCCGAAAATGTTTATGACCCCGTGCTGGGTCTAAAACCGTATGATGATGTCTATAACCCGGGTGGCTTTACCGTTTGAAAGGATGATATGACTTGTCTTGAAGTCTCAGGCCCGTTTGCCTGCTTTACACGGCCCGAAATGAAGGTCGAGCGAGTTTCGTATGACGTGATGACCCCCTCGGTGGCACGTTCCATTTTTGAGGCCATTTTGTGGAAGCCGGCGATTCGATGGCGGGTGCATCGCGTTGAAGTGCTTCATCCCATTCGCTGGATGAACCTGCGACGCAATGAAGTCAGTGCCGTGGTATCCACCCGCAATGTGCAGCAGGCCATGACGGCAGGCAGCGGTTTGCTTGCGCTCTACATTGAGGATGAGCGTCAGCAACGCGCCGGTTACTTTTTGCGCGAATCAGCGCGCTTATACCGCTTTGAAACTCGATGCCGCTGAATCGACTGCTGAAACTCCCGCTGAAGGTGATATGTTTGGTGCTGCAGAAACCACGGATGCCAAAAAGAAAAAGGCACCTAAAGAAAAGCGCAAAGGCAGTGCTGACGAAGTAAGTTTGGCAAGAAAGTGGATGTGTCAAAACTTCTTTGACGTTCGCACTTTTGGCGCGGTCATGTCTCTTGGCACCAACTGCGGTCAGGTGCGCGGCCCGGTGCAACTGACCTTTGCCCGTTCGGTCGAGCCTGTTGTGGCGCTGGAGCATTCCATCACCCGTATGGCAGTTGCTACCGAAGCTGAAGCTGAAAAACAGCAGGGTGACAACCGCACCATGGGCCGCAAGCACACCGTGCCCTATGGTGTCTATGTGGCTCACGGTTTTGTTTCATCCTTTTTGGCCAAACAAACCGGCTTTGGCGATGACGATCTTGAATTGCTGTTTCAGGCGTTGTCGCAAATGTTTGATCACGACCGTTCTGCCGCACGCGGGGAAATGTCCACACGCGGGCTGTATGTGTTCAAGCACGATAGTGAGTTAGGCAACGCCCCAGCTCACACCTTATTTGACCGCCTGCAAGTCAAACCTGTCGAAGCGGGTGCAGTCGCGCGTAGTTTCGATGCGTACTCGGTATTGTTTGACGGTCAAAGTTTGGCTATCGGCCAGTCCATCCAGCCCACAGCGGGCGTAACCTTAACCAGGAGATGCTGAAATGAACGAGATTATTTTTGTCGTTGAGCAAGCCCCCGAGGGTGGTTTTACCGCACACTCGCTGGGCGAGTCGATCTTTACCGAGGCTGATACAGAAGCTGAATTGCGTGCAGCCATCCAGGACGCTGTGCAGTGCCACTTTGACGACGGCAAATCACCTCAAGCGATCCGCCGCTTGCACTTTGTACGCGACGAACTGATGGTGGCCTGAGAGAAGCAATGCACATGACCAAGCTTTGACCCATTACAACGACTGCCCTGAAAGACCATCGCCATGAAAATCCTGCCTACCCAATTTGACGGCCAATCCATCCGTCGCGTCTATGACGAAAACACCGAAACCTGGTGGTTTTCGGTGATCGACGTGGTACAAGTGCTGACCGATAGTGAAAACGCTCGCGATTACTGGTTCAAGATGAAGCTACGCGTCAAGTCTGAAGACGGGGCTGAACTGTCGACAAACTGTCGACAGTTGAAACTGCCTGCAGCGGACGGTAAGCAGCGGCTAACTGACTGCGCTACCGCAGAAAGTTTGCTGCGCATCGTCCAGTCCATCCCCAGCCCCAAAGCCGAGCCTATCAAACTCTGGTTGGCCAAAGTTGGCTACGAGCGTATGCAGGAAATGGCCGACCCCGCCCTGTCGCTTGACCGCGCCCGCCAGACCTGGCAGCAGCATGGTCGCAGTGACAAGTGGATTCAACAGCGCATGACGGGGCAGGAAACGCGCAACAAACTCACCGACTATTGGAGTGAGCACGACATCAAAAAAGGCAGCGAATTTGCCATTCTGACCAACATCATTCACCAGGAATGGTCAGGCGTCAGCGTGGCCGAACACAAGGACATGAAAGGCCTGAGCAGTCACAATCTGCGCGACCACATGAGCGAGGCCGAGTTGATTTTCACGGCTTTGGCAGAGTTATCCACTCGACAAATTGCTGAAAGCACAGAGGCCACCGGCATGGCTGAAAACAAGTCCGCCGCCCAAACAGGTGGCCGCATCTCCGCCCAAGCCCGCAACCAGCTTGAAAGCCAGACCGGCAAGTCGGTGGTGACCGGTGCCAATTTTTTGCCACCGGCTGAGCCAAAGGCAGTCAAAGTCATCAAGGCACCCAAAAGCGCCTAAAGCATTTGTGCATCAAGCCACTCATGGATGAAGTCGAACCCATCTCGCTATCCGCCCTGCAACATTGGCGCTATTGCAAGCGCCAGTGTGGATTGATCCATCTGGAGCAAGTGTTTGACGACAATGTCCATACTCTTCGCGGCCAGGCCGTCCATGCCAAGGCAGATCAGCCTGGTGTTGAAACCGCCAAAGGGGTTCGGGTGGAGCGTGCCTTGCCTTTGTGGCATGACGAACTGGGTTTGATCGGCAAAGCCGATGTGGTCGAGTTTTTGGCGGGTGGCGTGCCCTACCCGGTTGAATACAAGCATGGCTGTCGCAACAAGGCCGCCGACATTGCTGCCTGTGATGATGTGCAACTGGCCGCGCAGGCTATATGTCTGCAAGCCATGATGGACAAGCCAGTCAACGAAGGTGCCATTTACTATGCCACATCCAAGCGCCGTCGCATTGTGCCCATCACCGCGCAACTGCGTGCTGATGTGGTGCAGGCCGCTAGCGACATTCGCCAGATGCTCTCAACAGCGAAATTGCCGCCACCCCTACAAGGCCAGCAAGCCGCCAAACGCTGCAAAGCCTGTTCTCTGCAAGAACGTTGCCAGCCGCAAGCCACTCATTCGGGTTTGGTTGCGGCTCGCGCAGCGCTGTTTGACCCTGATGCCTGATATTTTGTGCCCATGCAACTCCTTAACACCCTTTACATCACCACGGCAGACACCTATTTGCACCTGGACAACGACACGTTGCGGGTGGAGGTGGCACACGAAACACGGCTTCGCGTGCCTCTGCACCATTTGAGTTCAGTGGTGAGTTTTGGCCATGCTGGCATATCAGCGCCACTGATGCACCGGCTGGCTGAGGATGGCGTGGCGCTTGTGCTGCTCGATAACAACGGACGCTTCAAGGCGCGACTTGAAGGCGCGACTTGAAGGCGCGGTGTCAGGCAATGTATTACTGCGCCAAGCCCAATTTCAGCGGTTGGCCGACCCGGCTTTCACTTTGGATATGGCGCGCGCCAGTGTCGCGGGCAAAATCAAGAACACTCGGCAAGTGCTACAGCGTGGCGCCCGCGAAGCCAAGGCTGAAGAAGAAGCCCGTGTATTAACCCGTCTTGCTGATGACTTGGCCGCCAGCCTGCGTGCGCTGCCTGGCGTGTCCAGTCTGGATGCCTTGCGCGGAGTGGAGGGCGAAGCCGCCCGTCAGTATTTCAGCGGCTTGAACCTGCTGGTGCGCGCCGATCAACGTGAACCGTTTGCCATGAATGGGCGTACCCGCCGCCCGCCGCGTGACCGTTTCAACGCCATGCTGTCGTTTCTGTATTCACTATGGATGAATGACTGCCGCAGCGCACTGGAAGCCGCCGGTCTGGATCCGCAGGTTGGCTATTTGCATGCGCTGCGACCGGGGCGCGCAGCGTTGGCACTGGATTTGATGGAAGAGTTTCGCCCGTGGGCAGACCGACTGGCATTGACGCTAATCAACCGGGGACAGTTAACGGCCAAGGACTTTGTACTGCGCGAGGGGGGCGGTGTATCGCTGGAGCCAGATGCGCGCAAAGCGGTGGTGGTGGCATTTCAGGAACGTAAAAAGGATGAAATCAACCATCCGCTGCTGGCGCAGTCAGTGCCGCTTGGTCTAGTGCCGCTGGTGCAGGCCCGCTTGATGGCGCGGGCGTTGCGTGAAGACGGCTCGCCCTATGTGCCGTTTGTGGCGAAGTAGGTGACCTGAGAAGTAATAAATATCAATTTTCATAACGGTTTAGTGAAGATAATAAGGTCAACTGAGGAATCCAGGATTATGCTGATACTGGTTTGTTATGACGTGAATACTGAAACCAAAGCCGGTCGCCGCCGCTTACGCCGAGTGGCTCGGGTGTGCGAAAGCACCGGACAGCGGGTACAAAAGTCGGTGTTTGAGTGTCAGCTCGACCTTGCCAAATTTGAAACCCTGGAGCGCGAACTGTTGGCTGAAATTGACCCTAAAACGGATTGTTTGCGCCTGTACCGCATGCCTGGCACGCGCGGGTTCGAAGTGATTGAGCACGGCGTTTTCAAGGCGGTGGATTTTGAAGGGCCATTGGTGTTGTGATAGATGTCCTGTTGTCGGAAAACCGTCATTGGCGTGAATTTTGGTTGCGCGAACCCAAAGTGAAGCCATCTTGACTGCAAGGTTCGCGTGCTTAGTAAAATGCTGATTTTGATGGCCTATTTGAATTTTGCCAGCGCCAAATGTTTGTTCGACCTGTTAAATGCGGTATAGTTCGCGCCGGCTTGCGGGAAATTTAATTTTTATCAATGGATTGCCTGCGAGTGGATTCGCCCGCCAGAAATGGAGGGCGTGGATTGAAACATTCGCACCCGCGGATAATCGGGCTAACGTGTCACGATTCGCCCGCCAGAAATGGAGGGCGTGGATTGAAACAGCACGACAAAGGTTTTCGTCAATTTCGATCAGCGATTCGCCCGCCAGAAATGGAGGGCGTGGATTGAAACACTGTGGCAGTCCAGCAATGGCCAGGCCTTCAGTTGATTGGCCCGATTCAATGGCTTGTGTGGCTGCGATCAGACCGGACAGTTGGTACGTGCGGTTATACGGGCGTTGGGGTGCAGGTGGGGCAGCGTTGAGTCCAAAACTCAAACAGCCTGCCCCGTCCTGGGGACCGTGCAGCAAGTAATCGATTTCATGCAATTCTTGGGCGCTGCGTTCGAGTTGATGTTCAATCACACGCCGCCCCCACGCGTCTGGCGCACTGTCACGAACGGCAGAGGGAATGCCCTGATGCTGTGTAAATTCAAAAACGGTTTTGTCCAGTGGCAACTGAAACGGGTCAAGCGCCACGGCATCGTGCCGTCGCAGGTAGCGGTCGCCATACCGAAAGCGCCCGACCAAGCTGCCGTCTGGCAAGGTTTGCACCTTGAGCAGCGCTGCGGGAATGGTGGTCAAGGTGCCGGGGAGCTGTAGATAAACATAAACCTGGCGTTCAAAAGTCATAGTCGTCGCTGGCCTGTCGTGGTTTTATCGTTCCCACGCTCCAGCGTTCCCGAGTTCGACAGTTGCTTGTAGGTTATTGATTAACAACAGGAAAAACGTGCCATTGCAAATGCTATGAATTTAGGAAAGTTTAAATAAATCAATTTGTTAGAGACATCAACTGTCGAACTCTGGAGCGTTGGAACGCATCCCCTACCGTTCCAGCGGTAGGCCACCGAAGCAGGCATGCCTCAGTGCGAATGCCGTCAGACCCCAAAACGCTGGTACATCAAGCACCATGTTCCCACGCTGTAGCGTGGGAACAATCAGAATCGTTTTTGCCGTCTATGGTGCACCAGATGCCACCAACAACTGCACCGTAGCAAGGGTCAATGTACTGTCTCTGTAAATTCCTACGCGATTTATGCCTGCTTATCAATCAAAAAAATGAATTCACGATTTGGCTCATCTGCATCTCTGAGCCATTCATTTGTCCACTTCATGTTGGCCATTACATTTTTTTTATAATCAAGCTCAATTGTTTTAATTAACTTCCCATGGCGATTAAGAATTTCATTTAGTTCTATAGCTGTGGCTTTACCGCCAGAGCTATAAGAGAGAGCGACATATTTTGCATTCACGGATTTGATAAGTTGTTCAATAGCTTTTACGGCTATGAAATGACCAGACCTATCTTTTCTGAATTCTTCAAAAACTGTAGCTGCGATTTTATCGGATGTATCTTCCCTTCTGAGAGCTGCGCCGAAAAGTTTTGGCTTGTCATTTTTACAAACAGTTGCCCACAAATGGTAATAGGATGCATATCTCACTCTTGATGGCGGCATTTTTTCATTGTTTGAACCATAGGGTGGATCGAGATATGCAAAATCAACATTCACATATTTCACCGACTCAAAAATGTCACCTTTTAAGACAATATTTTCTTGTTCGTTCTCAAATAAGTGAGGAACTTTTAGTTCTACTTTCTTATAAGAACGTGAAGACCAGTCTTTGAGGTACGACGTGAAGTGTCCGAGTGTGCTATCAACACTATCCATCGCAAGAATCAAACTGGTCAGGGCAACAGATTTGTCTATTTCAGATAAGGCTAAATGATCTATTTCTTCCCGTATTCCGTCGAGTTTTCTCGTGTTATGAATCTGCCACGGTTTCTTTAAGCCATCTGGCTGTATGGCCACACCCCCGAAGTCAAGTCCGCCGTAATTTTCAGTAAACCAACCGTCAAAGCCTTTAACAGAATTAAGGTGTTCAATTAAATCCTTATACTCTGATGCTTTTTTCCTGTTTTTTAAGTAACACAAACCAAAGACATAAGACCACTCGGATATGTCGTTACTCGTTATTTTGAACCCGCATTTTGCTAGTGCTTGTGAAACTCTGGTAGTTCCTGAAAATCCATCAAAAACGGTTTTAACATCAATACCGTCGAACAAGGACAGGATGTGTGAAATTAGTTTTAGTTTTGAGCCAGCGTACTTGATTCCTTGGGTTTTAGGTATGTCCACAATTGCATTATCAAATAGTGATGCCGTCGAGTTATACATTAATGCCGTTTGCCTGCTTGAGTTTTTCAATATCATTTTTTATTTCAGAGAGAGCTGCTGCGTGTCCTTTTGAGCTGGATACAAGAGCGTGTGAAAATAATTTCACCAAAATTAAATTGTGTGAATAGTTAATCCAGCCATCTGTCACACTGTTAAAAAATGGGATTGCATTTTTCGTGTTAGTCCACAAGCCGCGCTGTAAAGCATTGGCCGAAGCGTTGCCATAACGTACTTCGCAGATATAATTATCTTTATCGTCATAAAATCTATATGCAGGGTGTTTTCTCCCTGCTCCTTCCGTTGCTTTTTTGATGTATGCAGTTGAGTTTCTTGCAAGTTCCGCATCAAACACCAGGATATTACATTGCTGTTTTTTCTCGTCATAGATTAACGGCAATACATTTATTTCGCTAAAGCATGAAAATGCGTCTTCAGTAAAAATGGCCGCAATTGTCTTTTTATCATCAATCCGATCTCCGTGACTTTCCAGTAATGGAAACATTTGTGATGTTTTGTCAGTTGATAACTGCAAAGGCCCGTCCCCATAAGCCTTTAGACTAATGGGAAATTTTTCGTTTGTAATTTCATTTTCTACCGTAATGTCTTCCTCTTTTGATTTTGCCCGATATAAATCCTTTCCAACATGAATTGATTTAAAGTCATACATGTATTGATTGATAAATTCTGAAATAGCAATTTCAGCAAGATCACCATGCGTTTTATTGCCAATAAGTCGCATAGTGAAAATATTGCTCAGCGTCATTGTTATTAACGCTGGATGTTTTTTGATCAACAAGCTAAAGCGCTTGGTGAAATCTTTGTATGCGTTTTTACTCACAATAAGTCTCGAAAAGTTGAAATGGGAAAAGGGTCTCACGTCATTTTTGAATCCGTGATTTAAAAAACCACATCCGCTACCAGCTCGATTTTCCTCAAATTATCGAGCAATTTTTCGCGGTTTTGATCACTGTTTGTGGTCAAAGAGTTCGCGCAAGCAAATCCTCCATGTGATCATTCAATGCGTTTTCTCCAATGGGCAGTGCAGTTGTCTGAACAAGGTATGTTCACAGCCCTGTTCACACAGTGCCGATCAGTGGGTGAATCGTTTTTGCAGCCTATAAATCACCAGATGCCATCAACAACTGCGCCACCTCACGAGCCAGTCGCTCGGTTGCCCCTTTGTGCGTCTGGGCAAAGGCAAAGGCGGCATGCGAGGCTGTTTGTAGTTGGTCTGCATCTGCGATCAGGGCATGAACCAGCGATAACGCTTGCACAAAGTCAGTGGCACGAAAAGCTGCGCCAGCGGCCTGGGCTTGTTGTGCGGCTTGTTCAAAATTAAAGGTGTGTGGCCCCATGATGAGGGGACAGGCGCAGGCGGCGGCTTCAATCAGGTTTTGGCCGCCCAGGGGTTCAAAACTGCCACCGAGCAATGCCACGTCGGCCATACCATAGTAAAGCGCCATTTCGCCCAGAGAGTCGCCCAGCCAAATACAAGGCTGTAACGGGTCTGATGAGGCATCGGGCGTGTCAGCTTTCCAAAGGCTTCGGCGTGACACCTTCCATCCTTGCGATTCAATCAGGTTGGCTACTGCATCAAAGCGCTGTGGGTGTCTTGGAACAATCAGCCACTGCATTTGATTGACTATTAAATTTGTAGCTATCAACGCAGACTGGGCATGGGTTAGAGGGCAAAAAGATACTAAAGTTTTTAACAGGGAAAGCTCTTCCCCTTCGCGGGAACTGGCCAACATAACGATGGGTTTGGCGATAGACCTTCGCCATTTTCGACCCAAAGCCAACTGCACGACATCAGGGGTTGCGTCAAACTTGAGGTTGCCCAACACCCCACGCACAGGCGCGCCCAATTGCGACAGGCGCTTTGCATCGTCTGGGGTTTGTGCCCAGACTGCGGTCAGTGCGGCAAATGCGGGGCGCGCCAGCAGGCTCAATCGCTTTGCTTTTTGCATCGATGATTCGCTCAATCGTGCATTGGCCAGCACCAGGGGAACGCCGTTTTTTTGACAGGCATGGACCAGGTTCGGCCAAATTTCGGTTTCCATCAAAATACCCATGTCGGGTTTGAAATGATCCAGAAAACGCTGCACCGCACCCGGCGTATCCCAGGGCTGCCAGGCTTGCACATCGCCTGCCTGCAAGCATTTGACACCTTCGTGGCGACCGGTTGCTGTGCCGTGGGTGAGCAGCAAGCGCATGGTGGGCAGTTGGGATCGCAGGGCGACGATCAACATCGCTGCTGCGCGTGTTTCACCCAGCGACACGGCGTGAATCCATACGGTGAGAGGGCAGGGCGGTCGTACCGTTTTGTAGCGGCCAAAACGCTCAGGGATGGCTTGCAAATAGCCGGCCTCTTTTTGGCCTCGGTACTTGAGTCTGCACAACAACAAGGGCTGCGCCAGCCACATCAGCAAGCTATAGAGCCAGCGTGTCATGCGTTGGCATTGTCTGTGAATGAGACACGTTCCCAGGCTTGCCAGACAGCATCGACTGAAGGTGTAGGCGTGGCGAACACGCTGCATTGACGTGGACGATTCAAAGCCAGCGGCCCCGTTCGCCAGGCGGTATCAAAGTTATAAATTTGCACATGCGGCAAGTTCAGCGCCACGGCCATATGGCTTAACCCGCTATCGACACCTATGACCCCTGTACACGTACTCAAGGCATCCGTCAGTGCATCAAGCGGCAGGTTTGGCCAAACATGGACATCAGGCAAACCGTGGGCAATGTCGTGGCTGGTCTGCTTCTCAACCTCATTGCCATGCGGCACAACGATACCGTAACCGGCGTGATGAAGACGCTCTGCCAAAGCGCGCCAATGTAGCAGTGGCCACTGTTTGTCAGTGCGTGATGTGCCGTGTACCAAGGCCACCACACCTTTCAATCCTTTAGAAAATGCTTCTATTTTGATAGCTAACTGTGCTTTATCCATGCGCCTTACAAGCCCAAAAGACATATAAGATGGAATGGCATAACCCAGGGCTGCTGCGCACAGTTGACGTGATCGTGTGATGACATGGCAATGCGTTGGCAATGTGATGGCGACATCGGCCACCCATCGCGTTGGGGCTTCAAAACTAGAGCCATCTGTTGGGTTGGCCATGCTGTAGCGCAGGCCCTTGGGGTTCAGTTGCGCCAGCCATGACACCAGTGCAGATTTGCTCAATCCTTGCAGATCAATGACGGCATCGTAGCTTTCTTGCTGCAATTCGGTTTTGAATTGATGCCAGGCACGAAGTGTGTTTGTGCCCAAAAGCGAGGTTCGCCAACGCCGCAGATCGCATTCAATCGCTCGATGTACACCCTGGCAACGTCGAACCAAAGGCGCAAAACCACGTTCAACCACCCAGTCGATCTGTGCTTTAGGACACGCTTGTTGAATGTCTTGCACTGCCGCCATGGCATGAACCACGTCGCCAAGCGATGAGAGCTTGACGATGAGGATTTTCAATGCGCGGCCTGGTCCAAAACGGCATCAGGCATGACGGAGTGCAACAGGGCGTGCATGTCGGTCTGAATGCGGTTTAATGCCTCTGGTGTGTGGCCTTCAAAACGCATGACTAGCACCGGTGTGGTGTTTGACGCACGAATCAGCCCAAAGCCATCCGGCCAATCGACTCGCAAACCGTCAATGGTGTTCACAGTGGCAGGATCTGCAAAATTGACTTGAGCCACCAATTGATCGACAACAGTGTGGGGTTGGCCTTCGGCACACTTCACATTCAGTTCTGGGGTTGAAAAAGAAGTGGGCAGGGCGTTGAGCACGGCATTGGCATCCTCGGACTGGCTCAAAATTTCAAGCAATCGACATGCTGCATAAGTGCCATCGTCAAAGCCATACCAGCGTTCCTTGAAGAAAATATGACCGCTCATCTCGCCACCCAGGGGAGAGTCAATTTCTTTCATTTTGGCTTTGATGAGCGAATGGCCTGTTTTGAACATCAGCGCATGGCCTCCTGCTGCCTCAATGACGGGGGCTAGACGTTGCGAGCATTTCACATCAAAAAGAACAATGCCACCTGGCACACGTTGCAGCACGTCACGTGCAAAAAGCATCATTTGACGGTCGGGGTAAATGGTGTTGCCGTCTTTGGTCACAATGCCCAGACGGTCGCCATCGCCATCAAACGCCAAGCCAATTTCAGCATCGCCAGACTCAAGGGCTGCTACCACATCGCGCAGATTTTCAAGTTTGCTGGGGTCTGGGTGATGGTTGGGAAAATTGCCATCGACCTCGCTGAAAAGCTCTGTGACCTCGCAGCCAATGGCCCGCAAAATAGCCGGTGCCGAAGCTCCGGCCACACCGTTACCAGAGTCAAGCACAATTTTCATGGGACGTGACAGGTGGATGCCACCCACAACACGTGCCCGATAGTCGGCCAATACATTCACTGGGCGAATCTGGCCGCCGCTGTTTAATTCCCAAGTTTCAGATTCCATCATGCGCTTGATGGCCAAAATATCATCGCCATAAATGGCGCGCCCTGCCATTACCATTTTCAAGCCGTTGTAATTTTTGGGGTTATGACTGCCGGTCACTTGAATACCACTGGTACACAGGGTGTTGGCAGCAAAGTAAAGCATGGGGGTGGTCGCCATGCCAATGTCGATCACTTCAATGCCCGCGTCAACCAATCCGCGCATCAGGGAGGCACTTAAATCCGGGCCACTCAATCGACCATCGCGCCCCACAGCGACGGTCATTTGACCCTCGCGGCGGGCCAGCGTGCCAAAAGCGCGGCCTACGCCTTCAACCACGTCCACGTTGATGGTGTCGGGTACGACACCACGAATGTCATAGGCTTTGAAAATGGAGGGTGATAACTGCATGAAAAATCCTCTTGTCTTTGGGTGAAACGGTCATGAGCGGCGAATTGTAGGGGGCTGACACCCTGTGAAAACGCCTGTTTCTCGCGGATTTGGGTATCCACTACACTGATTCAAATTCTTATACACCAGTCCATCATGCTACGTCTTTCTGAACTCAAACTCCCCCTGCCCCCCATCATCCGCTGTGAGGCCGACGCGACTGAGGATGCCTTTGCAGAGGGCTTGCCTCACCCTTTAACAGAGCTGCGTCGTCTGGTTATAGAAACCCTGAACGTCGCTGATTCAGACGTGGGTGAATTGCAGGTTTTCAAGCGCAGTTTTGATGCCCGCAAGTCTGATCTCAAGGTGGTTTACACCGTTGATGTGGCATTGGCCAGCGCAGCACTGGAGCAGCAGGTGTTGCACACATACCCTGATCATTCGCATATTCAACCTACACCGGATATGGCTTATCACCTGATGGCAAAAGCGCCGGTGAACCTGCCAAAGCGCCCGGTGGTGGTTGGTTTTGGCCCCTGCGGTATCTTTGCTGCGTTGATTTTGGCGCAGATGGGCTTACAACCCATTGTGCTGGAACGCGGAAAAAAGGTTCGTGAACGCATTCCAGATACCTGGAATCTGTGGCGAAAGCGCATTCTCAACCCTGAGAGCAACGTGCAGTTTGGCGAAGGGGGCGCAGGCACGTTTTCGGATGGCAAGCTCTACAGTCAAATCAAAGACCCTCGCCATTTGGGACGCAAGGTGATGACAGAGCTGATCCAAGCTGGCGCACCACCTGACATTTTGGTGCATGCCCATCCACACATTGGCACTTTCAAACTGGTCAATGTGGTGGAAAACCTGCGCTCTCACATCATCGCGCTGGGGGGCGACATTCGTTTTGAGCAGCGCGTGATAGACGTTGATGTACAGACCGACTTGCAGGGGCGGC
>CAIXMC010000123.1 GCA_903920405.1 uncultured beta proteobacterium | reverse complement strand
TTAATCTTGATTCGGACTGTTCTATATATTGGCGTTTTCATAATCTAAGTATAACACAAAATTAGGCTTATGCAAATTATCCATGACAATGATAAAGAACTTTGGTTTTCTGACTTAGCAGGTAAAGGTAGATGCGTTGCCCCTGAAGCTCAACCGACCAGACAATGTCGTCTTCTCGTTGCTTCATGGCCGGAGTGACAAAGCTGCCTGACTGCGGACGCAATGTGGCGTAGTTGAGCAGTTCGTGTACGCCCGGTGGTGCAAACACCTCCAGCAGCTCACGCACCAGGTCGGCGTGGGAGAACAGGAATTTGTAGCCGTAATCGTGCAGGTGTGCCATGGTTTTGCATTGTAGGGGGTGCGTCTGTCGCTGGTTTCCTGACAGGCAAAGGTCGCCGTTATTGGGGCATGAAAATGGCGCTAACGCTTATCCAGACTGCATAGTATGCTATCAATATAATAGAGTGAATCCATTCAGTGGGTGCGTTTCAAAGTGGTTTGACGCCTTTTTAGCCCGTATTGCGCTTCGCTCTTGAGTGTCCTCAAGAAATGATGGCGTTATGAATGTCAAACCACATCACTTTGAATCGCGCCCTCTGACAACTCGTTATGATGTTATTTTTTTCGTCATACCTTGTTGGTGGCAGGGTGTCGGCATAACTCGCATGAGGAGAAACTCACATGGCCAAAGGCATGATACTGGCAGCAGGACAAGGCACTCGGGTGCGGCCACTCACTAAAAATATTCCAAAACCCATGATTCCCATCCTGGGCAAGCCGGTGATGGAGTATTTGATTGAACACCTGGCAAGCCATGGTGTCACTGAAATCATGGTGAACGTGGCTTATAACCACTACAAAATTGAACATTATTTTGGCGATGGTCATCGCTTTGGTGTTCAGCTCGGTTATGCCTATGAGGGCGTTTATGAGCAGGGCGAGGTGATACCCAAACCGCTAGGTTCTGCCGGCGGTATGAGGCGCATTCAGGATTTCAGTGGTTTTTTTGATGACACCACCATCGTTTTATGTGGTGATGCCTTGATTGACCTTGACATTGGTGCTGCCTTGCAGGAACACAAGGCTAAAGTTGCCATTGCCAGCGTCATCACGCTCGAAGTGCCACTCGCAGAGGTCAGTAGCTATGGCATTGTGGTCACTGACAACGATGGTCTGGTTCAATCTTTCCAGGAAAAACCCCAACCTGAACAGGCCAAGTCCAGACTTGCGAGCACCGGCATTTACATTTTTGAACCCGATGTGCTCAAACTGGTGCCGCCCAAGCAGGTTTATGACATTGGTTCACAATTGTTTCCCCAAATGGTCGCTCAAAAGCTGCCATTTTTTGCGCAAACGCGCCCGTTCAACTGGATTGATATTGGTCGTGTGAGTGACTATTGGGCCATGTTGCAGCGTGTGCTGCGCGGTGAGGTGGCACAGATGAACATGCCTGGCGTAGAAATCAAGCCAGGTATTTGGGTTGGCCTGAATACTTCAGTGGCTTGGGATCAAGTGAAAATCAAGGGTCCGGTTTATATTGGTTCGAGTGTTCGCATTGAGCCAGGTGCTGTGGTCACAGGCCCGTGCTGGATTGGTCATGGCTGCCACATTCGACAGGGGGCAAAAGTGGATCGCAGCATTTTGTTTGAATACACGCGCCTTGCCGCCCATATGCACTTTTCCGAGATGATTGTGTCACCCGATTACTGCGTTGATCGAGAAGGAAACACCCTTTACCGTGGTGACGAAAATGCCCAATTGCGTTGGGGCGATGCCCGCGCCTGAGATTTTTCACTCCACCGTTATTGAAATTAATAGTTGTGATTTCGATGGAGTTCACCCTTTGGATGAGAGCACTTGTTCTGATCAATCGGTCTGTCCCTCCAAACACGCCAGTTGCGACTTGATTTTGGTCAGAGTCGCCTCAAAACCGGCCAGCCGACCGCGTTCTTGATCAATCACTGCGGTCGGTGCTCTGGCAACAAAAGACGCGTTGCCCAGTTTGGCGTTGGCTTTGGTGATTTCGCCTGTGAGTCGCGTTTGTTCTTTGCCAAGACGTGCCTTTTCTGCGGCGATATCTATCTCCATATGAAGGCACAGGCGAACATCCCCTGCTACAGTCACAGGGGCAGATTGCGCGGCAACAGCCCAGGCCGATTCATCCTCAAACACGCTAACTGACCGTAGTTTGGCCAGTGCCTGCAAGACCGGTGCAATCTGTGTCATCCAAGTGGCATCTGCCTTGGAACTGACCAGCACCAACAGCGGTAATCGGGTGGCGGGGGACACATTCATTTCGCCGCGAAGGTTGCGACAGGCATCTACCAGGGTTTTCAGTTGGGTGATGTGGGTAATGGCTGCCTCGTTGATACGTTCAGGCTGGCCGACAGGGTAGTGCGCAATGGATACGGATGGGCTGGCACTGTCCCAGCGTCCGGCCACGGGGGCGACTTTTTGCCAGAGTTCTTCGGTCACAAAGGGAATGATGGGGTGTGCCAATCGCAAAATGGTCTCCAGCGTGCCTATCAGAGTATGGCGTGTGGCGCGTTGCTGGGTTGCATCACCGGTTTGAATTTGCACCTTGGCAATCTCAAGATACCAGTCGCAAAACTCATTCCAGACAAAATCGTAAATGGTGTTGGCAACGGTGTCCAAACGGTAGGCCTCAAAGCCTGCCGCCACGTCAATGGCTGTACGTTGCAGCAGCGAATCGATCCAGCGGTCAGCCGCGCTGAAATGGAGGTCAGCCACAGGTGCATCAAGGCAGCAGTCCTGACCCTCGCAATTCATCAATACAAAACGGCTGGCATTCCACAGCTTGTTGCAAAAGTTGCGGTATCCCTCACATCGCTTGCTATCAAAGTTAATGGCACGACCTAACGAGGCCAGCGATGCAAAGGTCAATCGCAGTGCATCCGCACCAAAAGCAGGGATGCCTGACGGAAATTCTTTTTCGGTGTTTTTGCGCACTTGCGGTGCAGTTTCGGGTTTGCGCAGGCCTTCGGTGCGCTTGACCAGCAGATCGGGCAACTCAATGCCATCGATTAAATCAACAGGGTCCAGCACATTGCCTTCAGACTTGCTCATTTTTTTGCCCTGGGCATCGCGTACCAGACCGTGCATGTACACCTGCCTGAATGGAACTTGACCGGTGAAATGCGTGGTCATCATGATCATTCTGGCGACCCAGAAAAAAATGATGTCATAGCCGGTAACCAACACGTTGGAGGGCAGGTAAAGTGTGGCATCGTCCAAATTTTGTGAAGTGGCTGGTTCAGACTGTCCCCAGCCCACAGTACTAAAGGGAATCATGGCCGATGAGTACCAGGTGTCAAGCACATCCTCATCACGCGTCAAGGATCCGGTATAACCAGCTTTTATGGCTCTAGCCCTTGCTGCGTCTGCATCTCTTGCTACAAAAATTGAACCATTCTCTCCATACCAGGCCGGAATTTGATGCCCCCACCACAGTTGGCGACTGATGCACCAGTCCTGAATGTTGTTCATCCATTGGTTGTAGGTATTGACCCAGTTCTCAGGCACAAAGCTCACCGCGCCAGACTGCACTGCGTCAATGGCTTTTTGGGTAATGCTTTTGCCGGTGGGGTCTTGGTCGCTCACCTTGCTCATGGCCACAAACCATTGATCAGTGAGCATAGGCTCGATGATTTGGCCGGTACGCTCGCAGCGTGGCACCACCAACTTGTGAGGTTTGACTTCGACCAGCAATCCCAAGGCCTGCAGGTCAGCCACCACTTGCGTGCGTGCAGCAAAACGATCTAGCCCACGGTAAGCCTGTGGCATGAGTTCGGGGCGCGCTTCAGATGGACCCGTTTCACCATGACCCATGTTCTGGATAAGCACAGGCGCATGGCTGATGCTGGCGTTGAGTTCAAAAATACACACCATCGGTAGTCCGTGGCGCTGGCCTACGGCGTAGTCGTTGGGGTCATGGGCGGGTGTCACTTTGACCACGCCAGTTCCAAAAGTCTGATCGACATAGTCATCAGCAATCACAGGAATCAAGCGATGGCACAGTGGCAATGTCACTTGTTTGCCAATCAAATGCGCGTAGCGATCGTCTTTGGGGTTCACCATCACGGCCACGTCACCCAGCATGGTTTCAGGCCGCGTGGTAGCGACCACCAGGCCCTGCGCCATGTCTGCACCTACTCTTTGCGGGCCATCGGCAAATGGGTAAAGAATATGCCAAAGCGATCCGTTTTCTTCTTCGCTTGCCACTTCAAGGTCGCTGACCGCACTCATGAGCACGGGGTCCCAGTTCACCAGACGCTTGCCACGGTAAATCAGTCCCTGCTCATACAGCCGCACAAAAGTTTCGGTAACGGTTTTGGACAGTTTGTCGTCCATGGTGAAGTATTCACGGCTCCAATCCACACTGGCACCCATGCGTCGCATTTGGGTGGTGATGGTGTTGCCACTTTTTTCTTTCCATTCCCACACCTTCGAGACAAAGTTTTTGCGTGCCATGTCTGGCGTGCTGCCCATGTCGTGACGGTTGATGCCTTGTGCCTGCAACTGGCGTTCCACCACAATTTGGGTGGCAATGCCTGCATGGTCGGTACCAGGAATCCACGCCGTGTTAAACCCTTTCATGCGGTGGTAGCGCGT
>CAIXMC010000122.1 GCA_903920405.1 uncultured beta proteobacterium | reverse complement strand
TTCGATCGGTATAAGCGCTGTCAAATAGTTTTGCAGCCTCTAACACTTGCTGATGACGCATGAGATCCCAGGCACGGGTGTAGAGTCGCTCGGGGCTGTAGTGATAAAACCATAGCCCTCCACCCAATAAAACAAGAGGCCAGAGCAAGGCAAGCCGATTCATGGGCCAGGTTGTGGAGATAGGCGCTTTCACCGTTGATGCACGACATTCACGCCAGATCAGAGAGATCAGGAGAAGAGCACTGATGAACGTGCTCACCATGCCTGCAATGCCAGCCGCCGTATGGCCATACACCAGAACCACATCGGATTCTTCGGGAACCACGAGCATAAAACCTGGCCCGGCCTGGTAGATTTGGCCTTGGGTGGCAAGTTGCCATCGCGGATGCCATGCCATGCGAACCAGATGGGCACTGCCCACGGCATCGGTGCGCCAACTCAAGCGGTGACGATCCATGTTGATATTATGAATTTGAGCTGTGGCTGTCGGTGTCACGATTTTGGGCACATCACCCTCGTGAAAAACTGGCAGTTCGCTTAAAAAACGTTGCCGTGAACGAAACCACTGAAAGCTATTTTCCATCCAGCGATCTTTGGATGTCCAGTGCAGTGGACGGTCAGTCAAATCAACCAGATGACTGTTGAAGGTTTTGAGTTGGAAGACATGAAACGGTGCTGCACTGGCAATTTTTGTAAACTGTCTGTGGGCTGCAAAGGCTTGGGTTGTGTCTTCATGGCGAATTAAAACTTCGTTGGCGAACAGAAAATTCATGTGCATGGCAGCCATGTCAAGATCAAGGCTGGCACTGGGAAACCGTGCCAGGGGTGATGAGGGATGTGTTGAGACCTCGCTTTGCAGTTGATAGACGGCAGGGCCCGTCAAGGCAGACTCCATGTAAAGACCTTCCAGCACCGGCCTGCCCCCCAAAAACAGGGGCAGAGCTTCCAGGGTACGCGTCGATCCAATGTCGTTGTTGGCCGGATCGTGTTCAAACAACAGGCGCGGGCTATTGGGATGGCCTGTGAGTGTGGGAAAAAGTTGTGACAGCCTGTGCCACTGCGGTTTGGCCTCCAGCCCGCTGTGATTCCATAGCCCCCAGTCGGACACGACTGAGATGTTCATGCCCAGCCAGGCCGAAAAAGCCAGGGCTGCCGATATGCTCATCAAAGCCAGCCCCCTACGAGCCATGTTGGGCAAAACAGCAGATACACGAACCAACAAACAGCCCCACACCCAGCCACAGGCCAGTCCGCCAAACAACCACACAAACGGAAAAAAACGAATGTTGGCCAACCACAAACTGCTGCCCGCCACAAAACCTACAGCACCGAGCAGCGCAGCACTGGCCATGAATGCAGCATGACGCAAACTGTCTGACATGAAAGGTGTGGCGGGTAAGCGCTGGCGCAACCAGGGTATCCCATGAATCAATCCCAAGAGCAACGCTGCCAGCAAGCCGGCCAGAGCCACAGGCAGCATGGACTTGGGCAACAGTTCCTGCCATTTACCCACTTCAAACATCGCATCATTGGGAATGGTGAGACTGTGCATTTGCAGCATGGGCCACAACCACCCTGCCAACAAGAAAAATGCCAGGCTGTGACCATAAATCAAAAATCGAAGGTTGCGAACAAAATTTTTGGAATCAAATAAAAACGCCGCAGTGGCAAAACCGGTGATTAAGAGTGCAAAACCGTGTGAAAAACCGGTGGCGGCCTCTAGCAGCCTGTCGGACTTGAAGGTATAACAAATTGATTTTTAAGGATTTTCTCAATTGTGTAAATTTATAATTATTTTTATAAATCAATAACTTACCAATCAAGTCCGACAGG
>CAIXMC010000121.1 GCA_903920405.1 uncultured beta proteobacterium | reverse complement strand
CGTGGATGTGTTGTTGTCTTTCGCTGTCTTTGAACAAGGTGCGAACCACCACAAAGAAGATGGGAACAAATACCACCGCCAAAGTGGTGCCGGTCAAAATGCCGCCAATCACCCCCGTGCCGATGGCGCGCTGGCTGGCTGAACCTGCACCGCTGGAAATGGCCAATGGCAATACACCCAAAGTAAAGGCCATGGAGGTCATCAAAATGGGGCGAAAGCGCAGGTGGGCGGCTTCCAGAGCTGATGCCACCACGCTCTTGCCCTGGGCTTGCAGGTCTTTGGCAAACTCAATGATCAAGATGGCATTTTTGGAAGACAGCCCGATGATGGTGATCAAGCCCACCTGAAAATACACGTCATTGGCATAAACGCGCAACAGGGTTGCTGCAATCACGCCCAGCACACCCAATGGCACGACCAAAATCACCGACAGCGGAATCGTCCAGCTTTCATACAAGGCAGCCAGACACAAAAACACCGACAAAATCGCAAAACCATAAAGGATGATGGCTTGCGAGCCGGCCAGTTTTTCTTCGCGCGAAGTTCCTGTCCACTCAAACCCAAACCCTGCGGGCAATTTGGAAGCAAGTTGTTCCATTTCGGTCAGGGCAGCTCCGGTGCTAAAGCCGGGTGCGGCGCTGCCACTGATTCGCATGGCGGGGTAGCCGTTGTAACGAATGGTTTGCATAGCGCCTGTGACCCAGCGTGTGCTGGCAAACGCCACTGGAACTGGCTTCGTCTGATCAGCATCACGGGCTTGCTCTCTCGAAATGGTGTGAGCTGCAGATGTGAGAATGCGCATCTCAACGGTTACGGTCAACCCACATTTCAACTCTCGGTTCGCTCATTTTTTTAGGGGGTTACAATGATTTGCATCAATAAAATCAGCAACTTAGTTTTCGCGCCAATCTGGGATTATCGTCAAAAATTGGCTATGTAAAATTTAAGTTATTGATTTTACAACTAGAAAAATGAGCGAACCGTGAGTTTCAACTTTGGAGACAACATGAATTCAGAAGCAACATCAACAACAAACATTGCAACACTATCAGCTACCAAGCTGGAAAATACAACTTCACGCGCAGGCATCGTAAAGGTCAGAGGTTACACCACCGTTGGCGCTTTCAGCGATGGGCGTGGTCAAGTCTCAATTGATGCTAGAGAATTCCATAGTGCCAGTTACCCGGATCAAGTCGAATATGGCATCAGTATTACAGTGCAGGCATATGGGACACTTCAGCAACAAAATATTTCTTTTGTCGATGAAAATGAGCTGGAATCCCTCATGGAAGGGATTGAATACCTTGCGACTGTTGATAACAAAATTACTACCATGGCTAACTTTGAAGTTGACTGCCAAACGAAAAATAACTTTTCAATATGCTTGTTTTCAAATGGAGAGGGTGGAATAGGAGTTTGTGTTTCAAGCGGAACCGTTGGCAAAACAAGCGCATTTTTTAATCATCACCATCTTGACGACATCAAAAAACTTCTCGTCAAGGCCAGGGCAATCATTGACGCAGCGAAAATAAAAAACCAATAAATAATATCAATAATAGCGATCAATAGATTATTAGACATAATAAAAATCGGTTCCCTGCACTTCACCCAAAATCTGCAAAATCTGCCACTTTCAAATCGCTACAGCCGTTCAACATATCCGCCGCCAGCGCACGTTTTTTGGACAGCAGCGCATCAAGCCGCACATCAAAACTCGGAAAACGCTCGCTCACCACGCCAGGGTGATACACCGTGACGGTGCGAGTTTGGCCGATGCGGTGGGCACGCGCTGTGGCTTGGTCTTCCTTGGCGGGGTTCCAGGTGCGGGTGAAGTGAACCACATGGTTGGCCGCCTGAATGTTCACGCCAAACCCGACAGCCAATG
>CAIXMC010000120.1 GCA_903920405.1 uncultured beta proteobacterium | reverse complement strand
GCCGGATGGTGAAGGATGCGCTGCGAGTCTGGCGTGGAACCATCCGCGATCTCGTGATGGAAGTGGCGTGTGGACTCCACAACCTTCGGCTTCGCCATCGCCCTTGGGTGGCCATGTCGTAAATCGGAATAACCTTTATTGCACATATGCGCCTGGCACCATGACCGTCTCGTGGTCGCTTGCGAAAACTCTGAGCGGTTGTCCAATGACCGCCCCCCATGTTTGATAGGTATCACCGAACAGCGTGCGGGCGGCAGCCAAATAGGGGCCACCGAGCGGCGTGACAACATACGGCTGTCCAGTTTGGTTGCTTTCAAAGCGCTGATGATCCTCAAGGCTGCCATCGTTTCGCCGCACCACCAGCGCCTGATTGAAGCCCCGCACCAAATAGGCTACATCGTTGAGTGCAAGTTCGTAAGGGTAGCCCACGAGGCCATCAAGGATGACTAGGCGCTCAGGATCAGTGGCGAGCATGGCGGCTACTTCGTGGTATGGATAGAGCATACCCACCTGTTCACCGGTTTCCTCAACCGTTAAAAGCTGTGCCGTCGGATCATAAGCATAGGGTGTTATCCAGAGATGGACAAACGAGCGCTCAGGATTTACCGCGAGCCTATCTCTGATTGCGCGCACAAAATCAAGATCGACGACCCCCGCATGTGCAGCCAGCAAGACCGCGTCATAGCCAAGCGCCTGATAGACGCCAGTAAAGGCTTCAGGTGCGGCCCCGAGGTTATTTGGCGTAAAAGGTTGATCTGAACCCTGTGGCCCGAGGGTTGTATAAAACGCCTCTTTATAATCACGTATCCGTTGTGGCACGAGTGAGCGAGCGGACCAATACGCACGTTCTCCATCGCCACCAATATTTTGTATACCATTGGCAACCGCAATAAAGTCGCAGTTGCTATCATTCCCTTGAAGTTTAATACGATAGGAGATCTGTTCATCAGCATGAATTTGAAGAACAGGCCCAACACTCAGCAATAGCCCGATGATTAGGGCGAATAGGAACGAAAAAAGATGTATTTTGCGCTGTGATACCATAATCGTATAAAAGTATTCCTGCTAGGGCAAGCTGCCCCATTGCTTGCGATCATGGGTGGTAGGATTGGCGGGGGTTGCTTTTCTTAGCGTATATTTGCGTTAAACTCACTACTAGACATGTAAATTACATGGAGGTTACAATGCAATTGGGGGCTGGGGACAACCCATACTGAAGGGTGCCAAAGCAATCCTATCTAGGTCGTGAAGCCAAAAGCCAAAGGATGCGGTCGGGGAATCGCAGCACCGGCAATACCGCAGCAGGAACGCGGCGAGGCGTCTTGTCATTCTGAGTGAAGTGAAGAATCCCGACCGGAATCCTTCGCTTCGCTCAGGGTGACATGATGCCCGCAATGGGATAATTAAAAAGATCCGCTTCCCCTAGAGCATACAAGAAGCGGAAGATGAGATTTGTAGAGAAGCAAAAACATCGGGTAGAGATCTTTTTTTCGTAGAGTTATTCACAATCAATCATCACAGAAGAGCACGAAAAAGTCGGATGGTCAGGTCACCAACGACACCGAGGCCGTTGGCCGGCCGTAGGCTCCCAGGCGCGCCTTCAGTCGCCAGCCGAGGGGGTTGCACCAGCCCTGGTTAAAGCCTCCCGATTTCACAACCTCTGTAGGATTGCCATATGTACCAGCCGAAGGTAGCGCAGATAGGTTTCGTGGGATTTCATGCCCGACGACGGCATGCCGAAGCCATTGGTCAGCATGTAGTACATGTGGATTGTGAACATGAACAAGGGACAATGTGGCATTCGCTGGGGCCAAGGCGGCCCATGGGCCGCGCCCACTATTCAGCGCGACTAGCAACCACATGTTCCAGCCGACGCGACGGCGCAACAATGAATTTCTGCTGGCGTAGCGCAGCATGGTGTGCCCCCCAAGGGCAAAAAAGATCATGACGGTCAAGGACATTGCGGCAACTCTGCTTTATCAGAGACTCGGACATTTTTAATCATCCAGGTCGTGCAAATGATCCGTGCTGCGTGATCCGTGACCGGGCCGCATCCTGACCGATCACGGATC
>CAIXMC010000119.1 GCA_903920405.1 uncultured beta proteobacterium | reverse complement strand
CCGTTGGCAAAGGCAAGTGCCGGAGGATCTGTCATGGAGCCTGCCAACAATCCACATAAAGTCAAATAATTGGTTTTATCCACCATCCGCGCCATAAAACCAACAATCAAAAGGGGAATCAAGGTGATGGACACACCGCACATCAGCCAGGTCATTCCTGAACCATTGATCAAAGTCTCTACGAATTTCCCACCTGACAACAGACCTACCACTGCCAGGAACAAAACAATGCCCAGTTCACGAAGTGCCAGATTGGCGCTGGGGGGCATGAACCAGTGCAGCGTGCCTACACTGCCAATGCGCGAAAGAATCAAGGCCACCACCAGAGGACCACCGGCCAGCCCCAGTTTGAGCGCAGCGGGAATGCCAGGCACAGGTAACGCTATCGAACCCACAAGAACACCCAGCCCAATACCAATAAACACGGGCAACATGTGAACCTGCTGCAGTTTTTGCTTGGCATTGCCCACCAATCCGGCGACCGCCTCGATGGCATCGGGCATCCCCACCAAGTTGAGAATGTCACCAAATTGCAGCGTTGTTTGTGACTCGGGCACCAGCTCCATGCCTGAACGGTTGAGACGAGAAATGACCACGTCGTAAGTTTGTGGCAAGGCCAAGTCGGAGATACGCTTGCCGATAACCTTGACGTTGGTCACCACCACACGCTCGACACGCATGTCGGTGCCGTGTGTCGAAAGCGAGGCCTGCACTTCTTCACCAATGACCAACTGTGCCAGGCGCAAGGCTTCGCGATCGCCGACCAAATGCAAAATGTCATTAGGCTGTAGCGTGGTTTGTGGCTTGGGAACCGAGAGCGTGTCATCACGCTTCAGGCGCGAACAGATAACCTTGCCATTGGCGAGCACCGGCACATCCTTCAATGCCAAACCGTCTAAATTGGCATTGCGCAAAGCCACATTCATGGTGGCCAAGCCCTCTTTCATCATGCCTGCGTGCTTGTCAAAGTCGTGCGCCTCTTTGTTGACGTCGATCTTGAAAACCAGGCGTATCAACCACATTGACAACAAAATACCGCAAATACCAAAGGGGTAGGCTACTGCGTAAGCCATGCCCATGCCGGAAATACCTTGGGCTGGTGCGCCAAGTTCAGTCAATATTTGTTGACCTGCACCCAAAGACGGTGTGTTGGTGACAGCACCAGAGAAAACACCCAGAACCTCAGTCAGTGGCACATCCGCAAAAATGTGCAAACAAACTGTGACCAGGCAACCCAAAATCACCAGCAATGCAGCAAAACCGTTGAGCCGAAGCCCACTGCTTTTAAACGACGAGAAAAAACCGGGGCCGACCTGAATACCGATGGTATAAACAAACAAAATCAACCCAAACTCGCGTACAAAGTGCAGCGTGTGCAAATCCAGTTGAATGCCACTTTTCTGAACAAAGTGACCTACAAAAATACCGCCAAACAGCACACCGCCTATGCCAAAGCCCACACCGCGAATCTGTAGGCCGCCAAGCCATAAACCCAACACAGAAACCAGGGCCAAAAGGCTGACTGATACAGCAATATCACTCATAAAAATAAAGTCCTTGCAAAAAATAATGTTCCACACTTTGTACAGCCACACACCACGACCAGGCATCGAAACACAAGATCGAAACGCCGTGAAGTGAAGCGCGGCGGATTGTAGCCACGGCCAATAGCCTTAACATTCCATTTGTTTTTGAGCAGACGTGTTTTATACGGGTTCGCTGGGTAAAATTTCACACCGTTATTTTTTAATTTTCAATTAACTTCCTGAAGGATTTTGTTTATGGCTCTTGTTTCCATGCGCGAATTGCTTGACCACGCCGCAGCTAATGGCTACGGTATTCCTGCCTTTAATGTGAACGACCTCGAGCAGGTGCAAGCAGTGCTGTCGGCTGCGGATGAGGTGGGTGCCCCTGTTATCTTGCAAGCCAGCGCTGGTGCTCGCAAATACGCGGGTGGCCCTTTCCTTAAACACCTGGTTTTGGCTGCCATTGAGTCCTATCCCCATGTTCCATTGGTTATGCATCAGGATCATGGTCAAAGTATTGATGTTTGTCGTGGTGCCATTGACCTGGGTTTTAGTTCGGTGATGATGGACGGCTCTATCATGAGCGACGGCAAAACCATTGCCAGTTACGAGTACAACGTTGAGATCACCCGTCAGGTGGTTGATATGGCCCACGCCACCGGCGTGACTGTCGAAGGTGAGTTGGGTTGCCTGGGTAGTCTTGAAACCATGAAAGGCGACAAGGAAGACGGACACGGTACTGATGCTGTGATGACGCGCGAACAGATGCTGACCGACCCCGAACAAGCGGCTGATTTTGTTAAACGCACTCAGCTTGATGCGTTGGCCATTGCCATTGGTACCAGCCACGGTGCTTACAAATTCACGCGTCAGCCCACAGGCGATATTTTGGCCATTGACCGCGTGATGGCCATCAACAAGCGCATTCCCAACACCCATTTGGTGATGCATGGCTCTAGCAGTGTGCCGCAAGATGCCCTGGCCATCATCCGCCAGTTTGGTGGCAGCATGAAAGAAACTTATGGCGTTCCAGTAGAAGAAATTCAAAAAGCCATCAAGTACGGCGTTCGTAAAATCAACATCGACACTGACCTTCGTCTGGCCATGACGGCTGCGGTTCGCAAATATATGTTTGAAAACCCTGACAAATTTGATGTTCGTGATTGGCTTAAACCTGCGCGTGAAGCTGCCAAGGCTTTGTGCAAACAGCGCTATCTGGAATTTGGTTGCGAAGGCCAGGGTCCAAAAATCAAAGGCAAGAGCTTGAGCGTGGTTGCCGGTCAATACATCAGCGGCGAACTCGCGCAAGTGGTCAATTGATTTTTTGACTTTTTGATTTTTTTACAAGCGAAAAGCCACCTTTAGGGTGGCTTTTTATTTCACAAAACGTCCCCCATGAAACAGTTTGATTTGATCATTTTTGATTTGGACGGCACACTGGTGCAAAGCGCCCCCGAACTTGCAGATGCCGTCAATGACACCCTTCGCCACTTTGCCTGGCCCACAGTGACCGAGCAGCAGGTGATTGGCTGGATTGGTCATGGCACTTATGAACTCTTGGTCAATACCTTGGCACACGTCCGCCGAACGACGCCAGAAGTGATTCGCCAAAGCCATCTGCTCAAACAGGTCGCAGCCGAATTTGCCGTGCTGTACATGCGCCGTTGCGCAACAAACAGCCCGCTTTACCCAAAAGTGCGCGAGACACTTCACATACTGCGTGACCAAGGTGTCAAGCTCGCTGTGGTCACCAATAAAGATGATTGCTTTACTCAAGTGATGCTCAAGAAGCATGCCATTGCAGAGTTGTTTGATGTGGTCATCAGTGGCGACACGCTGCCCGTCAAAAAGCCTGATCCAGCAGGGGTAGCACACTGTCTGGCAAAGTTTGGCATTAAAAAAGATCGTGCGCTTTTTGTGGGTGATTCCAGCGTTGATGTGGCCACAGCGCGCAACGCGGGGGTGGCTATTTGGGCGCTACCCTATGGCTACAATGAAGGTCAGCCTATTGAGTCGAGCCAACCCGACAGGGTTATTGCAGACTGTTCTTCGCTATTGAATTCATAGCTGCTTATGCAGATGGGACGGGCGCTAGAGGCACTTTTTATAGGTTTTTTTTCATCAATTTTTTAGGAGTCATCAATGAGTATTAAACTGGGTATCAATGGTTTTGGCCGTATCGGTCGCATGGTATTTCGCGCCGCGGTGCAAAACTTTGACGACATTGAAATTGTTGGCATCAACGACCTGCTGGAGCCTGCTTACCTGGCCTATATGCTGCAATACGACAGCGTGCATGGCCGCTTCAAGGGTGATGTGTCGGTGGATGCTGGCACTTTGGTGGTGAATGGCAAACGCATTCGCCTGACCCAAGAGCGCGACCCCGCTAACCTGAAATGGTCTGAAGTGGGTGCTGACGTGGTGATTGAATCCACCGGCTTGTTTCTAGATCAAGTAACTGCACAAAAACACATTGACGCTGGTGCGCGCAAAGTGGTGCTGTCTGCCCCCAGCAAAGACGACACCCCCATGTTTGTCTATGGTGTCAACCACACCAGCTATGCCGGTCAAGCTATTTTGAGCAACGCATCATGCACTACCAACTGCCTTGCCCCCGTAGCCAAGGTGTTGAATGACAAGTGGGGAATCAAGCGCGGTTTGATGACCACGGTTCATGCCGCCACAGCCACCCAAAAAACGGTCGATGGCCCCAGCAACAAAGACTGGCGCGGTGGTCGTGGCATTCTTGAAAACATCATCCCCAGCTCTACAGGCGCTGCCAAAGCCGTTGGCAAAGTCATTCCAGCACTTAACAAAAAACTCACCGGCATGGCTTTTCGTGTGCCCACCAGCGATGTTTCAGTCGTCGATTTGACCGTTGAATTGAACAATCCTGCCACTTACGAAGAAATTTGCGCCGAAATGAAAGCGCAAAGCCAAGGTGCCTTGAAGGGTGTGTTGGGCTATACCGACCACAAAGTGGTATCGACTGACTTCCGTGGTGAGTCTTGCGTCAGCGTATTCGATGCTGATGCTGGTTTGGCATTGGACAGCACTTTTGTCAAGGTCGTGAGCTGGTATGACAATGAATGGGGTTATTCATGCAAGTGCCTTGACATGGCTCGCGTCGCTGCCTTGTACAAGGGGGTTTGAGCATGAAAGTTTTGCGTTTTGCAGACGTGATTGCCAGTGGCGCAGTCAAGGGCAAACGGGTTTTTATTCGGGCTGACATGAACGTGCCGCAAGACGATGCTGGCAATGTCACCGAAGACACTCGCATTCGTGCTAGCGTTCCATGCATTCAAATGGCGCTCGATGCCGGTGCTGCCGTGATGGTGACCAGCCATCTTGGCCGCCCCACCGAGGGCACATTGACACCTGCCGATTCTCTGGCTCCTGTGGCCAGACGTTTGGGGGAACTGATGGGTCGCGAGGTTCCTGTAGTGGCCAACTGGGTCGATGGAGTTCTGGTGCAGCCAGGCCAACTGGTCATGCTTGAAAACTGTCGTGTCAATGTGGGCGAGAAAAAGAACTGGGAAGAGCTGGCGAAAAAGCTGGCTGCCTTGTGTGATGTGTTTGTACACGATGCCTTTGGTACCGCACACCGCGCCGAAGGCACCACTTACGGCATCGCCCAGTTTGCGCCGATTGCCTGTGCAGGGCCGCTGTTGGCTGCTGAAATTGACGCTATCACAAAAGCACTCGCCAACCCCAAACGCCCCCTGGTGGCGATTGTGGCCGGCTCCAAGGTATCGACCAAGCTCAGTATTTTGCAAGCCCTGGCCAATAATGTTGATCAGCTCATTGTGGGTGGCGGCATTGCCAATACCTTCATGCTGGCAACAGGTTTCAACATTGGCAAAAGCCTGGCTGAACCTTCTCTCTTGTCTGAAGCGACCGCTGTCATTGCAGCCATGAAAGCGCGTGGTGCGGATGTGCCCATTCCCACCGATGTTGTCACTGCCAAAACTTTTGCCGCCGATGCCATTGCCACCGTCAAGGCTGCCACTGAGGTCGAAGACGATGACATGATTCTTGACATTGGCCCACAAACCGCAGCCCGGTTGGCAGAGCAGCTCAAGGCTGCAGGCACCATTGTCTGGAATGGCCCTGTGGGTGTGTTTGAGTTTGCTGCGTTTGAAGGTGGCACCAAGACGATTGCCCACGCCATCGCTGAATCGTCAGCTTTCAGTTTGGCCGGTGGTGGCGATACCCTGGCCGCCATTGCCAAATATGGCATTGAGAAAGACATCGGCTACATCTCCACCGGAGGTGGTGCTTTTCTGGAAGTGCTTGAAGGCAAAACCCTGCCCGCTTTTGAAATTTTACAAAAGCGGGCTGCGGGGTAGTATCCTGGGTTTTACTATTGAAGTAGTAGCTACCAGCGCTTGACTATCAAGCGCTAGTGGTTTTTTTGGTCTGCGTTGTGTCTGATACCCTTTGACAGCAGATCAATCTATTTTTGTTTTGCAAGTGATTTACAATAAGTTTCCTACCTAAAAATTTCAAAAAACGTAGCACTCAACGCAATACCAGAGCGCGTTAGAACCGACTATGGTACAATTTTTGACGTAGAAAACTTTCAGTTAAGCGCTTAGGATGTGGTCAGTAATAAGTTCCCCATTTGGCTCGTCAGATTTGGGTGCACTGCGTCGTTACAAATCGCTTATGTGGCATGGCCACACCGCGCGATTTGCGCCTAGCATTGCCTCCCAACTCTGACGGCCAAATGGG
>CAIXMC010000118.1 GCA_903920405.1 uncultured beta proteobacterium | reverse complement strand
TTCCCCATTTGGCCGTCCGAGTTGGGATGCAATGCTAGGCGCAAATCGCGCGGTGTGGCCATGCCACATAAGCGATTTGTAACGACGCAGTGCGCCCAAATCTGACGAGCCAAATGGGGAACTTATTACTGACCACATCCTTATCGCCGAACGCAGCAAAGGAAACATTGCACCTTCTAGCAGCGGTGACACACGCCGCGTAACAAGTGGGATATAAACGGTTACGTCAATGCAGAAAGGTCATAAGAAAGACGATCAATCCAGTCTTCCACTTCATACTCACTCAATGCCATAGCATAGATGGCAGCCTGACTACCTTTGTCCCATTCAGTGCTTTTCATGAAATTAAAGCGCTGAATGGCAGCTTCGGCAATCAGGTTCATGGCAAGCAAACGCGTCACTGTTTCTGGCACTTTGGAGTCATGAAGGATGGCGTAATCATGGTGCAGTCGAATCGACAGGCACAGTGTGGGTGGCAGTTCCCATGATCGTGCCATGATGGCACCAACCAGCGCGTGATCTGTGTGGTGGCGCATCTGTTCAATTTCTGTGAAGGTTTTTTCGGTTTCATGGTTACATGCAATCAACGTCTGGTCGTAATCAGAAAAACGTTGCATCAACAAGGGAATGCCTACGTCGCAAAACAGACCAAATGTCTGTGCAATGTCCTCATCGACCACACCCAAACCGCGAGCCAGCCGCGACATGGCGAACGAACGTTTGCTTGAAATATCCCAAAAGTAGGTGAGTTTTTGCGCATCGCCGCGCATAAGATTGCGCAAAATTAAGCCAGTGACGATGCCGCTCAAGCGTTTGAACCCAATCATTGAAATCGCTTGATCGACAGTTTCGCAACGACGTGACAGACCATAAGCAGGTGAATTGACGGTGCGTAACACCGCCACAGTCAGCGTCACATCACTTGCCACCAGAGCGGCGATACGACGCAAATTGGGATCATCCAAATCCATCTCTTTTTGTAATTGCACCAGCGTGAGAGGGCGTGCAGGAATGCCAATGCTCTTGATAATTTCGTTGGTTATTGAAGCCGATATTTCTTGCTCAGCACTGCTGACTGTATTGGCGCCATTCATGATTTATGTATAACCTTTATGCAAGAAGCAGACAGGCGAAGGCATTGATGGCCTGAATGTCAGGCGGCAAAGATGTGTAAGGCAATTGCTCACGATCCAAAATGAGCCGAAGCCCCGCATCCACCTCGCGGGCTTGTTCTTCATCCTGAAAACGTCCAGTACGAACATATTTTTTATCGCCGCGCTGCACCAATACATTGATGTTGTCATTTTGGCGATACCACTCCAGAATTTGGTCACGTGTTTTGACCACGTCACAAATATTGTCGGCATAGTTTTCGTTATAAAACAAAATCTGGGGGAGCGAACATTCTGTCACCAAAAAATGTACCTGACCATCAATGAGGTTGAGCATTTCGTATTGACGCTGGGCAATAAAATATTGATTCTTCAGAACCTCAAAATTTTGTTGCCAAACCAGTGATTTGGCATAATCCGGAATGGTCTCGATTGTTTTGTTATGCAAACTCAAGTACAGGACAATGGCAGAAGAGAAAAGTGATTTGTCGCTACCTGGTCCGCCAATGATGTTGATCACTTTGGTGGGGTACAAGCGCATTTTGGTTTCGGGTAAGTGATTGATGACGTTGGTGTAACGAAGACTCATAAACTGATCCAATCCAAAAAAAGCGGATGCTGCCAGTCTAACCCATCTGTAACATCAAAAATGAGAGCAAACCTTATTTTTGCTAGATGTAATTAATAGCTTATTGATTTATAAACGTATTCTACGTATATGCCGTTTAATTTTTCTGTGTCATAACCATGTGTTGTGCCATGATATTTGTGTTAATAATCGGTTATCGTGTTACGCATACCTGCAGAGACTGGATGTTGAGAAAATAGTCAGGGTGTCTATGTCTAAACGGTGACGTGTGAAGACGTAACCCTCGGTTCGCTCATTTCTAAAAACATGTTTAAGATCAATAGGTTGCAAGCGTCGAAGAGAGAATTTTTTTCAAAATGTCAAAATAATACCTATAAAAATCATTTGTTTACAAAAAATGAGCGAACCGAGTGACGTAAGTAAGGAGAAGTCAAATTTTGACACAAAACATCCGGAAAATGACGTCAGACGTTCACATCAGCCATGAATTTGAAACCCATGGACTTCTCAAAATCCATGATTTTGCGAATCACCATGTCATCGAGCACAT
>CAIXMC010000117.1 GCA_903920405.1 uncultured beta proteobacterium | reverse complement strand
ACATTCAGGCAGGTTGGACTGAAGTTCAACCAGATGGATGAAACAGGCGGTGTCTAAACGGTGACACAAAATTTATATCAAATGCCCTGTTGGGACTCATTTTTTCGACCAGGCTGCTGAGCTACCCCCTTGCCATCTAACCAAATACCATGCCAATGACCGTTTCGCCAAAGCCAGCATTTTTGTATCGTTCCCACGCTCCAGCGTGGGACCGTAGTTTTTGCCGCGGTGACCATTTGTCGTGAACGTTAAATTGACAAAGACGATAGACGCAGGAGCGTCTGGGGGGCTGCATTCTCACGCAGGTGCGTGGGAACGATAAATGATCATTTTTACCATATGCTAACCCGCTTGACCCAGCTTGTCCACAGCGCCCGCACCCATGCCGGGTTTAGGCGCTATGCGGCCAATACCACGTGGATGTTTGCAGAGCAAATGCTGCGCATGGTGGCCGGGCTGCTGGTCGGCATTTGGGTGGCGCGCTATTTGGGTCCGACTCAGTTTGGGCTGTTTAGCTACGCGGTAGCGTTTGCCTCGTTGTTTAGCAGCATTGCCAAGCTGGGGCTAGACAGCATTGTGGTACGCGACCTAGTCAGCCACCCCGAGCAGCGCGATGTTTATCTGGGCACTGCCTTTTGGCTAAAGCTGATTGGCGCAGTGCTGATGTTGGGCATCATCGGCATAGCTATGCAATTCACCAGCAGTGATGCCACGACCAAGCTGTATATTTTGATCATCGCCGGCGGATCGGTGTTTCAGGCTTTTGAAGTGGTGGACTTCTATTTCCAGTCCAAGGTATTGTCCAAGTTTGTCTCCATCTGCAAAGTTACTCAGCTTGTTATCTCGTCTCTGATCAAGCTGTATTTGATGTTTGTTCAGGCTGAATTGCTTTGGTTTGTGCTGGTCAGTTTGGTAGATCAGGTGACCTTGGCACTGACATTGTTTTTGGCCTATCGGTATCAAAAAATTGGACAATTTTTTGGATATCTCAATGGTAAGGTCGCTAAGCTATTACTCAGAGACAGTTGGCCATTAGTTCTAAGTGGTATCGTTATCATGATTTATATGCGAATAGATCAGATAATGATAAAGGAAATCTTAAATGAGAAAGAGGTTGGAATTTACACAGCCGCAGTAAGATTAAGTGAAGTCTGGTACTTTGTGCCTATACTTCTAACAAACTCAATATTTCCTGCGATTGTTAATGCAAGGCAAAATTGTATATTGCAATATCATTCTAGATTGCAACAGCTTTATACATTTATGATCTGGTTGGCTATCGCTATTGCCTTACCCATGACCTTAGCTAGTGATTACCTTATAAGATTACTTTATGGCGATGCTTATATATTGGCTGGACAAGTGCTTGTGATTCATATTTGGACTGGTGTCTTTGTATTTATGGGTGTTGCATTTAGTCGATTTATGATTGCTGAAAATTATGGCAAACAAATTATGTATAGAACGGCATTCGGTGCAATTGTTAATGTATTATTAAATATTTATTTGATACCTAAGTATGGGATTCGTGGAGCAGCTTCTGCTACGCTAATTGCGCAATTTTTTGCAAATTATGTTTATGATTTTTTTGATCCATTAATGCATCAGCAACTGAAATTAAAGACACTTGCATTATTGAACCCAACATTACCATTCAGATTAAATAGATAAACAGCTTTGTAAATTAACGCTACGAGACCTTACAGCGTTTTCAACATCAAATAGTTACTGGATAAATCTTATGAATTTTCGAATACCTCAATTAAATCATAGGCTTGCGCTATTTCCTATCATTATATTTAGTTATTTTTAGAATATGAAAACGCTGTATGTGCCTAAAACCCTAATCATCAAGTGTGCAGTCTATCGCGGTTCGTACTCGGCCGACCGCCTCATCAAAGACGGCCACGACGTGATGTGTGTTGATAACTTCGATACTGGCAGCAAGGCCAATGTTGCTACTGAATTATTTAATTTATTAATACACAAAACACCCTTCTAACGCCCGTCCATCAAGCGCAGACTGCTATAACTTTAATACATAATGATTTCCCACAACACAGTCCTGCCAGTATCTCGAACCAGCACAGGGTTTATACCTTTAGGTTGACGACATGACCCTCAATCACATTTCATGATTACCAACCTCACTATTGAACATTTCAAGTCCTTGCAAGCGGTGCAACTTGCTTTGGGTCAGGTCAATGTATTTATTGGCCCAAACGGGGGCGGAAAAAGCAATTTGCTTGAGGCTTTGGGCGTTTTATCTGCTGCAGCGGGTGGGCGGGTGAATGATGCTGCCTTGCTGGCGCGTGGCGTGCGCACAGGCTTGCCTTGCTTGTATAAATCTGCATTTCGCAGCAGCGCGGCGGGGCAGGCCGCACACATTTTTTTGGGTGCAGAGCAGGGTTTGGTGGCAGATCGCTGCGGATATGAAGTTACATTGAATAACCCCCTTAAAAATCCTGAACCTGACTGGCGATACAAGCACGAAAAGTGGTTTGCGGATACGCAGGTATTGGCTAGCCGCTCGCCGCGCACCAGTCCGTCGCTGAATCCAGCCATGGGTTACGCTGCTTTGCGTGCGGTTGAGTCCCAACCAGGCTCGCCGGGGTTGGCGTTATTGAACACTCTGCGCAATTTTGTTATTTACACACCTACCACGCCAGTTTTGCGCGGCACTGCAACCGAAACACAACCCCAAAATCCACTGGGACTATCGGGTGGACACCTGCCTGATGCAGTTCAAGAGTTGCTTAAGCAGCGTGGCAGTCCAGCCGCTGATGCCAGTGTATTGACAACTACGCAGCGCCACTTAATGCAGGTCACCCAAGAAGCATTGTCCTTAATTGACTGGGCTCAGTCTTATGGATCAGCGCCGTCAAGCCAGATGGCGTTAAGCCCTGCTGCCGCTTCGGCACCACGTGTTGTGCGCTTTCGCGACCGTTTTATGCTCGATGGCCGCAATCACCTGTCTGGCTATGATGCGAGCGAGGGTGCACTGTATGTGCTGTTTTTGGCTATGCTGGCTGGGCATGCTGACACGCCCGCCATGTTTGCGGTTGATAACGCAGACCATGGCCTTAACCCACACCTGCTGCGCCGGCTTATGCAGCGTTTTTGTGGCTGGCTGTTAGACAATCCTCAACCACGCCAAGCACTTCTCACCCTACATAACCCGCTTGCGCTGGATGGGCTACCGCTACAGGATGACCGGGTACGTTTGTTTACTGTGGCACGCAACAGTTTGGGTCACACTGAAATCAGACGTGTCGCAGTTGATGATCGACTGCAAGCCTTGGCCAAAAAAGGGTGGACGATGTCACGACTTTGGGTGGCTGGCTTCTTGGGTGGTGCTGCAGATGAACTCTGATCAAATGCCTCTGCGGGTGGCTATGGTGGTTGAGGGCCCCACCGATTACTTGGTGCTACAGGCAGTTGT
>CAIXMC010000116.1 GCA_903920405.1 uncultured beta proteobacterium | reverse complement strand
CATTCGACGTAAATAAAACATAACGTCATCAGGTATCTTTCTGCCATCTTCAAGCCAATCCGTGTTCATGATGTACCCCTCTGTCTTTAAGCCGTTAGACCTGTGCTTAGGCGATAACAATTGGAAGTTAATTTTACATTATTTATGATTTTTTGTCAACTACTGGATCAATATCAATGGCCAGTGAAATGTTTGCGTGTCAAAATAAACACCGAAACGTCTGTTACAGTAATAAATTTTTTATTGCAGCTTGAATTGCTTTTACATCAGCACTGCGTGGCTTCCCATTGCTCGCTTTGTATCTGAGTTCATCGTCAACAATTTTAAACTCTTCTGGCGGACTTGTTTTCCAAGCATTAATTACGTGCCATGCTCCGGGGCAAGTTAAGACACCATCATTTTGAGCTTTTTTTAGGAATTGGTACAACGGCCAGCGATAGCCTTGATGACGCAGATCATCAGCGGGCTTTAATACCCATGCAGTTTGTTTTTTTTGATCGTCTAGACTTACTGAATTCTGTTCATTTTTATCTTGTGCTGAACCGTGGTTATTGGACAGTTTCAGCATTTCTAACATTTCTTTAGTGCTTGCTATCCCTTCTAAATTTGCCCATGATATTATGTCTTTTGCATAGGCTCCACCGTCTGGCATAAATATCATATCGGGCCAAGTATTTGGAAAAATACATTGATTAAACTCTTCTATACGGAATGTAAATTCATCTTTAATATCAATGTGTTGTAAGTTGCTAATACTATTTATTTGAATCGAAGTTTCTGTTGGTGCATCTCTAATGATTAGTCGATTTTCTTTTGATGCCTTTTGTATTGTTAGGTATATTTGATAAATAGCATGTAAGTACTTTCCATACCACTGATATTCCCATGACAGAATTTCTTCGTCATCAACTATATACCCTGGCAATGTTGGTGGCGTCATGTGTCTGCATGCCAGAACATGCGTAAGGAATCTAAGTGATATTAAGCCGGATTTTTCAAATTCTATTGTATTTTTCGTGTTATGCAAGTTTATATACTTTAGACGGCCTCTAACTGCATTATTATAATTAAGCCATACTCCATCCATCTCACACACCTTCCAAGTGCCCTTCAAGATAAATAACCAAGCAGGTCGGTGAAGGTATCCGACTTTTCAGACGAGGTAATTATTTCTGTCCTATAGACTTTCAGATAAATAGTTTCCAACCAAGTAAGCCTAAGTAACGCATTGAACTTAAAGACATTTTTTCGATAAAAATGGAAATTATTTATCTGAAAGACTATAGCTGGGCAACAAACGTTATGCAGCTATTACTGGCGCTGAGCGAACCATCATCGGTGCTGCCTTAAATCGTTGTTCTGCTTGCCACACATCGTAGGCACTCTGCTCTGCTAACCACACGCGGGCATCGCCACCACGCTCTATGCCCAGCCATGCCTCAATGCGCAATGCCATATCTGGCGAAATAGCTGCACGACCATTGAGGACGCGTGACAACGCTACACGCGATACGCCCAGTTGCTCAGCAGCTTGAGTGACACCTAGGCCTAATGCTGGTAGTACGTCATCACGCAGTGCCAAGCCAGGGTGAGGTGGATTAAACATGCGGGTCATTATTGATTCTCCTAGTGGTAGTCCTGATAGTCAATCAGTACTGCGTCTATTCCATCGAAAGTAAAAGTCATTCGCCAGTTGCCATTCACTGATACTGCCCAATGACCTTTCAAATCATCCTTCAGCGGGTGCAGTCCCCAGCCAGGTAAATTCATATCCTTGTCGTTGGTAGCCACATCCAGGCGTGCCAGTAACCGTGCAAGTTTTGCAGCGTGGTCAGGTCGTATTCCTGCCTTGGTGCCACGCTCAAAGAACGCTTGCAGCCCTTTGTGGTTGAATGACTTAATCATGACTGATTGTATCCTGTAGCGTTACGATGGGCAATTTTTTCACCCTGACACCACACGCAATTTGTTCGGATCCACATTAGCGTTGAACGTAATCCCTGCTTGTTCCAAAATCCAGGCTTCAATCTTTTCATGGTGAACACGAAGCAAGTCCAGTGGGCGAACGGTGTAATGTTTTTCAGCCGTGGCACTGGGTTTGTGCCCCATCAATTGGGCAACTACGCCAGCGGGTATTTCAAGCCACTCGGTCAGCGATTTGAATGAACGGCGCAGCCCGTGTAATGTCAATCCCTCTAGTCCTGCGGTTTTACATGCGCGAGAATATGGGTTTGACGGTCTTGTAAGGTATCCGCTCTCACTGCCAAGACTAGAAAAAACCCACTTGTTACGCCGAGGCAATCCCGCAAGCAAGTTTGCAACATACGGAGTCAGTGGAATTTCCCGCTCGCCCTCAACTTTGTCGCGTATGTTTATGCCTTTCCATTGGATGTTCACATCATCCCACTGCATCGTGATGATTTCGCCAGGTCTTGCACCAGTCAGCAACAGACACTGCAGATAAGCGCTGATGACTGGATTCCCTACCTGTTGCACTGCTGTGAACCATGCTGGTAGTTGTTCGCGTTGAAGGGAATCATTTTTGACGCCTGGCTTACCCAGAATTTCGCGTGCCTTGCGGCTTTTTGCAGGGTTGCCAGTCAGAAGTACAGCATAAGTAGGTTGTTCATTGCACCATGTTAAAAATGCCTTGAGACAGCGCCATGCACCACGAGCTTGTGTCGGTCTTAATTTTCTTTCGTGTGTTGCCCATTCTGTCACGCAGTCAGACGTAAGACTTTTCAAAGGAACTACCATAAGAGTATGTAGTGGGCCAGGTATGGTTAAACCTTCACCACGCTTGTACGGCTCACCACCAGCATGACTCATTTTGAGATGGTCTTGGTAATGACGTTCACCCCAGTGCGGTTTTCTATCGGCCATGTAGTTTTGCCAGACTTCTTTTACGGTTAGTGCTCGATGGACTTCTTGTTGTGCCTGGCGCGCTTCTTCGGCAGCTTGTTTTGCTACGGCATCAGCTCTTGCAGCTTGTTCTAGGCGCTCAATCTCACGCGGGTCCTGCTTGTCATTCTTGATTGTTTTTGAAAGCTCACGTGCAAGTGCTTTTGCTTCATCAATGTCCATCAGATCAGTAGCCCCAAGCGTGCGGCTGATCGCTTTGCCATTCAGCTTGGCTTCAAACACGAATGATTTAGCGCCATGGGCTGTAACACGCACCTTCAGCCCAGTTACATCTTTGTCACGCAGAAAAGCCTTGGTCATCCCATCGGGACATGATAGGCGATCAATAAGTGGTCTGCTCAATTCGTGAGTAATTGATAAATCAATCGGTGAATTTGCCTTGGGTCTTGCCATCGTTTTTCCTTAATTAGTGCCTGACCGAAAACCATATTAATCATATAAAAACAACAAGTTATATAACTTTTTCTCAACGAAGATTTCTCAAAATTTGCCATTTCTGCTGCTTGTTTACGCACTGATCGCTATG
>CAIXMC010000115.1 GCA_903920405.1 uncultured beta proteobacterium | reverse complement strand
GCAATGACTTGTCTTGCACCCTGACTTTTCTGTTTGAACGCATTGACGATGACTCTGAGCTGCTGCTGCCTGACAACCTGTTGCGCAGCGATTCTGTGATTGCCAAGCTGATTGAAGCCATCCCCGAAGCAGACTGGCAAGAGGTTGAAATCATTGGCTGGCTGTACCAGTTTTACATCAGCGAGAAAAAGGATCAGGTCATCGGCAAGGTGGTCAAAAGCGAAGACATCCCCGCCGCCACCCAGCTTTTTACCCCCAACTGGATTGTTCAATACCTGGTGCAAAACAGCGTCGGCAGGCTGTGGCTGATGGCCAACCCGCAAAGCACTTTGGCCAGTCAGTGGGCGTACTACGTTGGAGTGGGAAGTGGGCAGTGGGGAGTGGAGAGTGGGCAGTGGGCAGTGGGCAGTGGGCAGTGGGGAGTGGGCAGTGGGGAGTAGAGAGTGGGCAGTTGTCAGTGGACAAGGAGAGTATCGATGTGCGTTCAGAATTATCGGGAGCTGATTGTTTGGCAGAAGGCGATGGACTTGGTCACGGAAGTTTATTGTTTGACTCGGCTATTTCCACGCGAGGAACTTTATGGGCTGACGAATCAGATTCGTCGTGCGGTGGTATCGATTCCGTCGAATATCGCCGAAGGTCAAGCCAGAAAATCAACTGCGGAATTTCGCAATTTCCTATCGATAGCACAAGGCTCCATGGCAGAAGTGGATACTCAAATCCTGATAGCCATTCGTCTCCAATACCTGACCGAAACACAGGCGCAGACAGCACTGGCCTTGCTCATGGAATTAAAAAAATGCTATCAGTCCTACAAACCCGCCTAATCTAAAACACCCCACTCCCCACTCTTCACTTCCCACTCCCCACTTGCCCCCTCTGCCCCCCCTGCCCCCTCTGAACCCCGAATCCATCACCGTGTTGGACCCGGCCTGTGGAAGTGGTCACATTTTGGTGGTAGCTTATGACGTTCTTAAAGCCATTTATCTGGAGCGTGGCTACCAGCCCCGTGCCATACCGCGCCTGATTCTGGAAAAAAACCTCTACGGGCTGGACATTGACGACCGTGCTGCCCAATTGGCCGGTTTTGCATTGATGATGAAAGCGCGTGCTGATGACCGGCGGCTGTTCAACGAACCCGTTCATCTCAATGTGATGGCATTGCAAAATAGCCAAGGCCTGGATGCCGAAACAATAGTCCATGCGCTGACTTCTGCCTTGCCCCCTCGCCCTTTGGGAGAGGGTGGGGGTGAGGGCTTTCCCCAAGCCTCCAACGATTTCACACCCAACGATTTATTTCCCGATACCTACCCCCAAATGTCGCTTGGGGAATCGTCTGGCATGACGGCCATGTCGGGTGATGCCACGCTAACCCGACCCCAGGGTGAATTTGTTCTTCAGCCAGTTCCGTCATTCCCGCGAAGGCGGGAATCCAGAATGCACTAGATTCCCGCCTTCGCGGGAATGACGAAAATTCAACAACTTGCCTTCAGAACAAATTCACCATGAACCCGACCCACAGACAACGCCCTGCAGCCCACAATAGCCGCCCTGATCGCCACGTTTGAGCACGCCAAAACCTTTGGTTCTTTGATACAAATACCCCCGCAGCTCAATGCTGGCCTGCATAAGCTGCTACAAATTGTGCAGCAAATAATGGAAAGCGGTGACCTGTATGCCAAGGCCGCAGCGCAGGATATCTGGCCTTTGTTAAGGCAGGCGCAAGTGCTGGCGATGCAGTTTGACGCGGTGGTGGCGAATCCGCCGTATATGGGCGGAAAATACCTCACGCCCGTACTAAAAAACCACCTGAAAGCTCAATACGCTGGGTATGAGAAAGACCTGTTTTCCGCCTTCATCGTGCGCAACACGCAACTTGCGTTACCAAATGGACAGCTTGGTTTCATGACACCTTTTGTCTGGATGTTCATTTCCAGTTACGAGGAACTGAGAACCTTTCTGATCGACAAAAAGACGATAACCTCGTTAATCCAACTTGAATACTCTGGTTTCGATGGTGCAACAGTACCCATCTGTACTTTTACCGTCGAAAACGCACACAGGCCAAATTTCAAAGGCGGGTATGTCCGTTTGTCCGATTTCCGTGGCGCTGACCAGCAGGGTTCGCGTGCGCTGGAGATCATTCAAGCTGCACGCAAGGTAGGTAAGTCAGAATAACAAAGTTATTTAGCATTGAATTCAAAATTTAACCAAGGAAACTGCCATGCGCAACATACGAGTCAGAATCAATGTGGAAATGCTTGAAACGCAAGACTCAGCTACTTCAGGCAATGATCCTGAAAGAAT
>CAIXMC010000114.1 GCA_903920405.1 uncultured beta proteobacterium | reverse complement strand
CGGGACAAATGCAATATCAATGGGTTACGTTTGATTCGCTCACGTGGTTTTCTTGGCAGGGGAAGCTCCCTCATTTGGCTGATTAGCCGTAACAAGCGCAGTGAGCTGACTTAATCTCTGTCCCGCCTTAAGTGGGAAGCCGGTTCTTCAGATGCGAGTGCATGCGCAGCTTTTGCGCTGCAAACACCATCAACAATGACTTGCCCGATCCCTGAAAGTGCCAGATCAGCCCTTTTTTTGGGTAGCCCGCCACCACGCGCTCCACCAGTTTGTTGGCGGCCTCATATTGCTGGTATCGGCAAATGATCTTGATGCGGCGCTTCTTCTTGTCGGTGGCGAACAGGGTGAAACTGCCCAGAATGTCCAGCACCACATTGGGCCGCAACATGCTTTGTGCCGACAGTTTGAGTGATGTAAGCGGATGGTGCTGACCATCGCCACCATCCAGATGCCACGGCCCCCAGTCCTTCACCGGCAAGCCGATAGAGCCATAGTGATACTCTTTGCCTTCGGTGGCCACAGAAAACACATTGCAGACAAACAGCTCTGGTACGAATTTTTCATAGTCGTCATGCACTTGCATCGCACCATCGACCCAACTGATGCACTTTTTAACCGGCGTTTTGGCCTCAATCAGCACGAGTGGCAGGCCGTTGACCAGCAGCACCAGATCGGGGCACGGCGCTCTGTGGGTCCGGCGCGGTAGGTGTACTGCTGGGTGACGATGTACTTGTTTTGCGTCAAGTCATCGAGGTCAATCAGACGCACCGGCACATGCTGGTTGTTGATGCCGAAGGGCATGGATCGTTCACCACGCATCCATGCGGTCATCTCTTCATTGGCGCATATTAACCCGTCCGAACGGACTGACAGCACAATGGCTCGCAGTTTGTAAAGCACCTCATCGGCACGGTCAGGCTGGACGGTGATTTCAGGATTCAATCGGATCAGCGCATCACGTAGCCACGTCTCGACCAACACCTCCTGAACCTGGCGTGGCACGTCCGACGGTGCCTTTTGATGCCAGCCGATGCCTTTACTACCGTAATGGGCCTGCGATGCTTGCACAACATTGGCAGGCACTGCCTTTACGGGGCCTGCGAGCAGGTCGCGGACGTAGGCTTCGACGGTGTTGGATTCGTTAAACACTACGTAGCCCCCTTAGTGCTATTTGCTTCAATTCCTTTAGGCTGTCAGCACGACGGAGAGATTCTCGTCCAGTGAGCTTGACCGACTGAAGCGTTTCAACAATTTCATTCTGGTATTCGATTGTCGGCAGAGGAACCTCAACGGCTTTGACGATTTGCTGGTTGATTAGCGGCTGGGATCCACCCGTGCTTAATCTATTCAAGTTAGCAGCCGTCAAACACATTGCTAAAAATTTTGGCATTACTGCATCAGAGAATGCTGTTGCAAATAGTGCGTTGTCTGAGATCCATGCATCGCCTTCAACAAAATATGTGCGTCCACAGTACGCACCAACGCGACCTATAACAACAGTCTCATCAGGAACCTTGTGTAGAGGGGAAATCGTATAACCGGCGATTCCATTCCCACCATAAACAGGCACCTTAACATCAATCGTCGGCTTATCTGACAGGAGAGAAACAGCGATTCCGTCGCCACTTGTAAACTTCGCAAGTGTTTCAACCTTTACTCTTGGAGCCGAACTGTTGTCCAACCTGTCCTTGCTAACGGAATCAACAAGAGAGTTCGCTGCCGTCTTAACCTCAAGCAGAGATTCACGCTCATCCTCAATGGCTCTCAGTAATTTGACAATTCGAACTTGCTCAGTAATCGACGGCAGTGCAAAATCAAACTCAGCCAAACTTGTCCAATTTGTCCTGGGGCTCAGTGACCCGGCAGATGTCCCAACCGCATGATCAAAAAAAGCGTCGGTTTGGCAAATGAACGGCAGCAACTCGGGAAGCAATACATCTGCGTCCTTAGATTCCATCACATAAATGTCACCCGAACACACACCTGAAAAATCAGCCACCGCCACCTTGCGCTGGTAGGCGCGGCGCTTGCCAAACAGCATCTGCCCAGGCTGGAAAACGCTGGTAAAGGTGACGCCATCGACTACATTGCCCCAACTGCGAATCCGTAAATCGCCTGGCTCCAAATGCTCCAGGCCAACGAATCGCTCTACACCTTCGGCAAGTGGATCTGCGCAACGCGCTTTGGACAACCGCACCACGTCCCCAAACTTCACGCGAAGCCAGCCAGGTTGGAAGCATTCCGTGTTCTTTGTTTTATACATAAAAACAGCCTCTAGCCCCAATGGCACTACTTTAGGATGTGGTCAGTAATAAGTTCCCCATTTGGCCGTCAGAGTTGGGATGCAATGCTAGGCGCAAATCGCGCGGTGTGGCCATGCCACATAAGCGATTTGTAACGACGCAGTGCGCCCAAATCTGACGAGCCAAATGGG
>CAIXMC010000113.1 GCA_903920405.1 uncultured beta proteobacterium | reverse complement strand
TGCAATGCTAGCAGCCTGTCGGACTTGAAGGTATAACAAATTGATTTTTAAGGATTTTCTCAATTGTGTAAATTTATAATTATTTTTATAAATCAATAACTTACCAATCAAGTCCGACAGGCTGCTAGGCGCAAATCGCGCAGTGTGGCCCAGCCACATAAGCGATTTGTAACGACGCAGTGCGCCCAAATCTGACGAGCCAAATGCGGAACTTATTATTGACCATATCCTTAGCTGCCTTGTTGGCTGGCGATTCGGTTGAGGGTCTATGGAACACTTGCAGGGCCTCGCGGCGTGCCGGTGGCACCGATGATTTTTCAGGGATTGTGCTATCCCACAAAAGTTGATCTGGCAGTGAAGGCTATTGTTTGGCAATGGGGTTGATAAACTGCTCAGCCTCATTGTTCCAATGCTGAATCATCGTTCAGATTTGCGGAAATGCCGCTTGCAGTAAACATGGCAACATCTCACCTGCGGCACCATGAAGTGACCAAGAGCAAGCAGCATCCAACTGCGTCACCGTCGGGTTGATCTGGGCCACCCTCGCACCCGATTGTTTTGCCAAAATGGGTATTTGTGCCGCTGGATAGACCAAGCCGGATGTCCCGATGGCAAAAAGCAGGTCACACGCTTGTGCAAGGGTGTTGGCGCAAAGCAGTTCACGCCGCGGCAAGTCTTCTCCAAACCAGACAACGCCGGGGCGAACATCACCACCGCATCGGCTGCAAACTGGTGGACTCAGGCGGCGACCGCCTTCGGGTTCGTTAGGTACACCAGGTGCAAACGTGTGTGCTTGTCCGCAGGTGAAGCAGTATGGGTGGTGTAAGCTGCCGTGCAAGTGCAACACATTCTGACTGCCAGCGCGTTCGTGCAAATCATCGACGTTTTGCGTCACAACGGTAAGCTTGGAAACATGTTGTGCCAAAGCGGCAATAACCCGGTGTGCAGGGTTAGGCTGCGCCCCGAGAACTTTCATGCGCCGCCATTCATACCATCCCCAGACAAGTTCCCTGTCCCTACGAAATGCCGCCGGGGTGGCAAGGTCTTCTGCATCGCACCGTTCCCACAGTCCGGTGAGCGAATCTCGGAAAGTGGGGATGCCGCTTTCAGCCGATACCCCGGCACCGGTAAAGACGACGATGTGCTTTGCTTCCCTGATCGCAATGACCAAATCTTGTGGCGTGGTTTCGGTGCCATGGAATATTTGGCGCATCAGTGGTCTCCTTGTCTGGTGCTGCGGTGTTGCAGATATCGCCCACGCAAGGTGGCGCGAAGTCCATTTTTCTCCTTTTCCCAACAGTCAAGATTCTCCTTGATGGCCACCCCAAACTCCCCGAAGGAACACTGCATGACCAACAGTTCCCCCGTGGAGGTGCAATCGCTTACGCCACGGGATTTCAACAGACACATGGTTCCAAGCAGGCCATGTGACAGTTTGAACAACAGTGGCATATTGAAAAAAGGTGATGGGGATACTGAGGTTTTCATGTCTAGTGCAGCGTGATTTGATTCACAATTTTTGCTACTTATGCGACGTTATGTGTCGCTGTGGCTGCCTGTCGTAAAACTCTTTGCTGCTGGATTGCATCTAAAATCGTTACCCCATTGAATACATTCATATTTTTCCGACAGTGCATCCAATACTGCAACTAGGACGCACCAGCCATAGTGGCAAAGACGCACACAATTCAGATTTTCTTCGTTCCCAGTCGCTCCAACTATGCAGATGTCTTTGCAAACCTGCCATTCGTAAGTCTTTGTTTTTACATAAGGTGGTCTCTTGAATAGTCAAGAGACAAACAGAGAGAGAAAACGGGGTAATTTTCGCCAAAAATGCCCAAAATGACTCAAATTTGGTAGCAGAACACTCAAGAGATAGTTTCTGTAAGTGTTTGAAATTATTGGTATATTCCAAAAAGAAAAGACCAACTGAAAACAGTTGGGCTAAAAATGAATGGTGGTGATAAGTGGACTTGAACCACCGACATCATCATTATGAATG
>CAIXMC010000112.1 GCA_903920405.1 uncultured beta proteobacterium | reverse complement strand
TTTGAGGTGGCGTTGACATAGTGCATGTGCCAGCGCAGACAGACCACGACCGCTGATACGAACAATGCCAACGGCAGCACGCCCAGGCGCTGTAGCAATCGCCACAATGGGGTCATGTTGCTGTGACAAATTCATGGCAACCATGACGACCAACTCTTAAAATTTTGGCAGGTTAAATTGTGGAGGAACCCCCATGCGGGTGTTGATGATCCATTGCTGAAGGATAGACAAAATGTTGTTGGTAATCCAGTACAGCACCAGGCCCGAGGGGAAAAAGAAAAACATCACACTGAAAACCAACGGCATGATCCACATCATTTTGGCTTGCAGGGGGTCAGGCGGCGCAGGGTTGAGCGACGTTTGCAACACGGTGGTCAAAGTCATGATCAAGGGCAAGATATACAAAGGGTCAGGAGACGACAAATCATGAATCCAGCCCAGCCAAGGGGCGTTGCGCATTTCTACGCTAGAGAGCAGCACCCAATACAAGGCAATGAACACGGGAATCTGGACCATGATGGGCAAGCAGCCACCCATGGGGTTCACTTTTTCTTCACGGTAAATGCGCATCATTTCCTGCTGCATCTGTTGTGGGTTATCTTTCAGGCGATCGCGCATTTCCATGATGCGCGGATTGACTGCTTTCATTTTGGCCATGCTGGCGTAGGCCTTGGCGTTAAGCCAGTAAAACGCAACTTTCAGCAAAACCACCAAAGCCACAATCGCCCAACCCCAGTTGCTCATCATTGCGTGCAACTTGACGAGCAGCCAGTACAAAGGTTTGGCAAGAATGGTCAGCCAGCCATAGTCCTTGACCAACTCCAGCCCGGGGGTCAGTGATTCAAGTATTTTTTCTTCTTGTGGCCCTGCAAAGAAACGCGATTCAACCGTTTTGCGCGCACCAGGTGCCAGCGTTTCAATAGGAGTAATCATGCCCACAGCGTACAAATTGGTATCAATTTTGCGCATGAAAAAATCACGCACCCTACCGGCATCGAGCAGCCACGCGCTGGCAAAGTAATGCTGCACCATGGCCACATAGCCCGTATCAGATGATTTTTCAATCTCAAAATTGTTTTTTTCAATGGACGAAAACTCCACTTTCTGGTATTTTTTGAGGTCGGTATAAACAGCAGGTCCCGTAAAAGTCGAGTAAAAAGACGATTCACCCAAGGGTTTGTTGCCATCACGCACCAATTGAAGGTAAAGCTGGGGTGCGATGGCGGCGCTGCTTTGGTTAATGACTTCATGCCGTACTGCTATGGCGTAACTGCCACGCATCAGGGTATAGGTTTTTACCAACTGAACCCCCCCCACAATGGGGGATTCAAAGCGCAATTCCAGGGTTTGACGGCCATTTTGAAGATGACGTTCACCAGATTGCAGGTGCATGACTGACTTGTGAGTTGGCAGAGCAGGGCCACCGGCTTGCGCAATCAAACCGGACTGCGCCAGATAAATACGATCCTGGCTGTGATCCAACAAGGTGAATCCTTGGTTTTTGTCTGACATATCGTGGTACTTGAGGAACTGCGCCCGCACCAGTGACCCCCCCTCAGTATCGAAGTCAAGTTTGAAAACGTCTGTTTCAACCTGCACTACTTCATGCGCTACAGGCGATGGATCGGCAGATTCCAAGGCATTGGCCAAAGGTTGATCAGGCACACGCGACGGTGCAGGCACGCTATTGTCTATGCCGCTTGCACTGGCAGAAGGCTTGGAATGTGTTGCAGTGGGCACATGGCTTGGAAAAAAGGTGGCCAAGCGACCGTTGTAAATCTGCCATTGGTCCCACAGCATGACCAGCGAAAAAGCAAAAATCACCCACAAAATGGTGTGACGAATATCGTTCATGAGGATTTCTTTGAATTGAAAGAAGAAAACAAGCGGGCGACCAAACCAATGGACAGGGAAGGAACAAAAGGTGGAACGGGGTCAAAACCGCCTTCGCACCAAGGGTGGCAGCGTGCCATACGTTTGAGTGTCAGGTAAATACCCCAAACCGCACCATGCCATTGCAAGGCATCGAGCGCAAAAGCCGAACAACTGGGTTCAAAACGGCAAGACGATCCCAGTGAAGGGCTTAACAAAAGACGGTAGGCTTTGACGAGCGCCACCAAGAGGTGCTTCATGAGCACACCTTTGGCGCAACAGACACCAGACGACCGGCAGCTTCGGTGAATAAACTTGTCAATTCGTCACGCACGGCTGTCTTCAACGCTTTGGAAGTGGCACTGACGTATTGAACACGATCAAAACCGCGACGTAATCGGACAACGTAAGCAGACAACACCAGGGAAGTTTCATAGTCACGGCCGATCGCGTAAATTTGTCGTTTGATGGTGTTGCGGGTGACTGCCCTTTTAGCCCAGCGCTTGGGCACCATCACGCCCATCCAGATGGGATGACCTGAAAACAAGTCACGATGGGGAGTGTCAAGAAAAGAATAATCCAGACCATGCAGAACAAAATGCGACGTTCGAGCCAAAACCATGCCCGATAACACCAACTGGAACTGACGATGGCTGGTCAGGTGTTTCAACATCAACCAGCCCCTGAGGCGGTGTCTTACGGTGTCTTAGGCTCAGACCAAAAGACGATTAAACCGCAAGACGTTTGCGCCCCTTGGCGCGACGAGCGTTGATGACAGCACGTCCGCCGCGTGTTTTCATGCGAACCAGAAAGCCGTGAGTGCGTGCGCGACGTGTTTTGGAGGGTTGGTAGGTGCGTTTCATTGTTTGGAAATTCCTCAAAAAGGCTAAAGTGCCCCAGCATGTTGATCACACCGGGTCAATGTCGGTGTGGTAGTGTGGCCTGCTTCAGGCAGGTGAACCGTTGATTATGGCAAATTTCAACACACTGTCTGTCACTTGAAGCCAAGTGGGTGCGATTCAAAGTGATGTGGAGCAGCCAACATGGCCACATACAAAGATACGAGTTGGGCGAATTTATTCCCCCATTTAACTATCAAAAAGATAGCTACATACGCAAGCAGGACGGGCGATAGAGGCCGATTTGTTATACCAAAAAACTCACTCAGGTTCGTGCAGCGTGACAGGTGAATATTGCTGCATCCCAATCACTTTGAATCGCACCCGTCTTGTTTTTGATATTTTGATCGCAGATCGGATAAATTAGAATGAACGTTGCAGCAATTGATAACGATTAACAGAAGCTGATATCACAATGACATCGGGATCTCACCCCCCACACCTTCCCCCCCTCAATAAAGCCGTCACAGATGTTTGGCAGTGCTGTGTTGATCTGCTTGAACAGGAATTGTCTCCAGAGCTGTTCCATACCTGGATCAAGCCTTTGTCCGCCCGTGTTGAAGATGATTTGTCCAAAGTTACCATTTTTGTAGCCAATCGTTTCAAACTCGACTGGATCAGGGTTCAGTACAGCCCCCGTCTGGCCATTCTGATGGAGCGTTTGACAGGACACCCTGTGCAGATTGAACTGGCCTTGTTGGCTCGCGAGGCTAAAACCCGCGTTCATGCCGTCAAGGTTGATCACCAGACCGAAGAAGGTTCGGACAAGATCAGTGAGGCCAAGACGGTGCGCCCCTTGGCGCTTCCCAAACACAGACTCAACACCGCTTTAACTTTTGATGCGTTGGTGGAGGGCAGTGCCAATCGTATGGCACGAGCAGCCGCACTGCATGTCGCTGACATGCCGGGTTCGATGTACAACCCTTTGTTTATTTATGGGGGCGTTGGGTTGGGCAAGACGCACTTGATGCACGCTATCGGAAACCATCTGCTCGCCCAACAACCCGATGCCAAAATTCTCTACATCCACGCTGAACAATTCGTGACCGATGTGGTCAAAGCCTATCAGCGCAAGGCCTTCGATGAATTCAAGGAATATTATCACTCGCTCGATTTGTTGTTGATTGATGATGTTCAGTTTTTTGCCAACAAAGAGCGATCACAAGAAGAATTTTTTAATGCTTTTGAGGCCTTGTTGGCCAAAAAATCACACATTGTGATGACCAGTGACACCTACCCTAAAGCCCTGACTGCCATTCATGAGCGCCTGGTGTCACGTTTTGCATCTGGGCTGACAGTCGCCATTGAACCTCCCGAGCTTGAAATGCGTGTGGCTATTCTGATCAGCAAGGCTTTGCTAGAGGGGATAACGATGCCTGAAGATGTCTCCTTTTTTGTGGCAAAAAATGTACGATCCAATGTTCGTGAGCTAGAAGGTGCGTTGAGTAAAATTTTGGCGTACACACGTTTCAATCACAAGGAAATCACCATCACATCGGCACGCGAAGCGTTGCGCGATTTATTGTCGATTCAAAATCGGCAAATTTCGGTCGAAAATATTCAGAAAACTGTAGCGGACTATTACAAAATCAAAGTAGCGGACATGTATTCCAAAAAGCGTCCCGCCAACATTGCAAGGCCACGCCAGATTGCCATGTACCTCGCCAAGGAATTAACGCAAAAGAGCTTACCTGAGATTGGCGAACTCTTTGGCGGTCGCGATCACACCACGGTGCTGCATGCCGTTCGCAAAATGAGCAGCGAGCGACAACAATCCACTGATCTGAATCAGCAATTGCATCTGCTTGAACAAACCCTCAAAGGGTGAACCCAAAGCTCCCACAAATTTGCCCCAAATGAGTGGGAAAATAACCTCTTTATTATCCTGAAACGCTGTGTTTTATTGACTTCTGTAAGGACATCATGATTATTTTAAAAACGACCCAAGACCGGGTCTTGTCAGTTTTACAAGCGGTGTGCGGCATTGTGGAGCGCCGTCATACCTTGCCCATTTTGTCTAATGTTTTGCTGCGCAAAATGGGAAACATCTTGCAATTCACGACCAGCGATCTGGAAATTCAGATTCGCACAGAATCTGATCTTGGCGGCGATGAGGGCGACTTTTCTACCACCGTCGGCGCACGCAAGTTGATTGATATTTTGCGTTCCATGCCGTCCGAGCAATCGGTGTCGCTTGAGTTAAACGCCGCCAAGCTGATTTTGAAAGGCGGCAAAAGCAAGTTCACACTGCAAACCATGCCGGCCGAAGATTTCCCCCTGGTGCAGGAATCCGCTAGTTTTGGTCCCATCTTCAGTGTTCCGCAAAAAACGCTCAAATCACTGTTAAGTCAGGTGTCATTTTCCATGGCTGTGCATGACATTCGTTACTACTTGAACGGTATTTTGTTTGTGGCTGAAGGTCAGCAACTCAGCCTGGTAGCAACTGACGGCCACCGACTGGCATTTGCTGCTGCCACGCTCGATGTGGAAGTGCCCAAGCAAGAGGTGATTTTGCCGCGCAAAACTGTTCTTGAATTGCAGCGCCTGTTGTCAGATGCTGAAGGTGCGATTGAGATGCAATTTGCCAATAACCAAGCCAAATTCATGTTTGATGGCATGGAATTTGTGACCAAACTTGTTGAAGGCAAGTTCCCCGATTACAACCGCGTCATCCCGCGCAATCACCAAAATTGCATCACCTTGGGACGGGCAGCTTTGCTCTCTACACTGCAACGCACTGCTATTTTGACAAGTGAAAAATTCAAAGGTGTTCGACTGAACATTGAACCCGGCACCTTGCAAGTGGCCGCCAACAATGCCGAGCAGGAAGAAGCAGTCGATGAACTTGACATTGATTACAGCGGTGACAGCATTGAAATTGGTTTTAACGTCACCTACTTGATTGATGCTTTGACCAACATGACTCAAGACATGGTCACTTTTGAGTTGTCTGACGGTAACAGCTCTGTTTTATTCACCATTCCTGACAACCCAAACTTCAAATACGTTGTCATGCCCATGCGCATTTAAAGATGCCAAATATTTTCATTTATTTTTGTGTGCATTGATGGGGCAAACCGCACCTGTCGCACCTGTCACACTGACTGATTGATCCATGACCGAAGAAACAACGCCTAACCAACCCACCGACAACACGGTTCATACGGGCGAGGGCACGTGTGACAGTTCCAATTTTCAGCCTACCATCGATGCGCACCAAGTTGGCGCATCTGAAGCCTACGGCGAGGGTTCCATCCAGATTCTTGAAGGATTGGAAGCTGTTCGCAAGCGCCCAGGCATGTACATCGGAGACACATCGGATGGCACTGGGCTGCATCACCTGGTGTTTGAGGTCGTTGACAACTCCATTGATGAGTCTTTGGCAGGTCATTGCGACGACATTCTGGTCACCATCCACCCTGATAATTCGGTGAGTGTGGTCGATAACGGGCGCGGCATTCCCACCGGGGTCAAGATGGACGACAAGCACGAGCCTAAACGCAGTGCAGCAGAAATCGCCTTGACTGAGCTTCATGCAGGTGGAAAATTTAACCAAAACAGCTACAAGGTATCTGGCGGTTTGCATGGTGTGGGTGTGAGCTGCGTCAATGCCTTGAGCAAAATGTTGCGGCTCACGGTACGGCGTGACCATAAAGTGCATGTGCTTGAATTCAGCAAGGGTTTTGTGCAACACCGCATCGTGGAAACGGTCGGTGGCATTGACGTATCGCCCATGAAGGTCATTGGTGAAACCGAGCGTCGCGGCACCGAAGTTCACTTTTTGCCAGATACTGAAATTTTTCAGCACAACGTTGATTTTCACTATGACGTTCTGGCCAAACGCCTGCGAGAACTCAGCTTTTTGAACAATGGCGTTCGTATTCGCATCAAAGACGAACGCACGGGTAAGGAAGACGATTTCTCAGGCGCTGATGGTGTGCGTGGTTTTGTCAATTTCATCAACAAAGGCAAAACCATTCTAAATCCCAATATTTTTCATGCCTTGGGTGATCGTCAAAGCGATCAAAACACCAACATTGGCGTGGAAGTGGCCATGCAATGGAACAGTGGCTACAACGAGCAAGTGCTGTGTTTTACCAACAACATCCCTCAGCGCGATGGCGGCACACACCTGACGGGCTTGCGTGCAGCCATGACGCGGGTCATCAATAAATACATTGATGACACCGAAATTGCCAAAAAAGCCAAGGTCGAGGTCACCGGCGACGACATGCGCGAAGGCCTGACCTGTGTGCTCAGCGTTAAGGTGCCCGAACCCAAATTCAGCAGCCAAACCAAAGACAAACTGGTCAGCTCTGAAGTTCGTGGCCCGGTGGAAGACATTGTCAGTAAATTGCTGTTTGACTATCTGCAAGAACGCCCCGCTGATGCCAAAATCATCGTGGGCAAAATCATTGAAGCCGCACGTGCGCGTGAAGCCGCCCGCAAGGCGCGTGATTTGACACGGCGCAAAGGCGTGCTAGACGGTATGGGGCTGCCCGGCAAACTGGCAGACTGCCAGGAAAAAGACCCTGCCCTGTGTGAAATTTACATTGTGGAGGGGGACTCTGCCGGTGGTTCTGCCAAACAGGGGCGCGACCGAAAATTCCAGGCCATTTTGCCGCTGCGTGGCAAAATTTTGAATGTTGAAAAAGCACGCTACGAAAAGTTGCTTACCAGCACTGAAATTTTGACGCTCATCACGGCCTTGGGAACAGGCATTGGCAAGGCAGGTGGCAGCACTGGCAATGATGACTTCGATGTCGCCAAACTGCGCTACCACCGCATTATCATCATGACCGATGCCGACGTGGATGGTGCGCACATTCGCACCCTTTTACTCACTTTTTTCTACCGCCAAATGCCTGAACTGGTTGAGCGCGGTCACATTTACATTGCACAACCGCCGCTCTACAAGGTCAAAGCCGGACGTGAAGAGCTTTACCTTCAAGGCCCAAGCGACTTGGATAATTTTCTGCTGCGCGTGGCACTGGTTCACGCTGCAGTGCATACCGGTGGTGACAACAGCACTGTTTTGAGCGACAGCGCGCTGACTGAATTGGCACGAAAACACCAAAGCGCGCAAACGGTCATTGCGCGCCTGGGGGCTTTCATGGATGCTGCTGCCTTGCGCGCCATTGCTGATGGCATTGCCTTAAACCTTGACACCATGGTGGATGCGCAGCAAGGTGCCGCCGCCATGCAAGCCTTTTTGCCTGATGCTGAAGTGACCGGCGAATTTGATGCCCGCACCGACAAACCCATCTTGCGCATCAGTCGCCGACTGCATGGCAACATCAAAAGCAGCGTGCTAACGCAAGATTTTGTGCACGGGGCTGATTACGCTGCCTTGAACGAATCTGCCAATACGTTCAAGGGTTTGTTAGGTGTCGGCGCCAAAGTCACGCGTGGCGAAGGCGAACGGCAAAAAGAGCAGAAAGTCAATGACTTCCGCGAGGCCATGGCATGGCTGATTACCCAGGCTGAAAGTGCCACCAGCCGCCAACGCTACAAGGGCTTGGGCGAAATGAACCCTGAGCAGCTTTGGGAAACTACCATGGACCCCACCGTGCGTACCTTGCTTCGCGTCCAGATTGACGATGCCATTGAAGCCGATCGTATCTTCACCATGCTGATGGGTGACGAAGTCGAACCCCGCCGCGAGTTCATTGAAACCAATGCGCTCCATGCTGGCAATATTGATATTTAAGGATAGGGTTTGGATCAACCATAAAATAACCCTCCAAGGCATACTGGCATTGCATCAGTAGCTATCTTTAATAGAGCGTAACATCATCAACCTTGGCGATTGGCACGCTCTGCCAGTTCTTGTGCCAGCCTTGACTTGGCTTCAGGGTAAATCAGTGCCTCTTCAAGCGTGATGTGGTCGTGGCACAAAGATACAAAGACTTCAACATAATGCTTGAGTTCAGCGAGGTCAGGCCAGTCTTCACTTTGTGCGATACCGCGCAGCATGGGACCTAGTTCCAGCCAGTTTTGCTCAATCCAGCAGTGATCTTGTTGCAAGGTTTTGACGGTATGGACGAGTTCGG